>JAAUUE010000391.1 GCA_012031635.1 Coleofasciculaceae cyanobacterium SM2_1_6
ATAGCTGATAGTTTCTTTCTGGCGGGAGTTTCACCGACCTAGGATATTTCAACGTGCAGTTGATACGCCTACTTGTTCAGCACAAATTCATCATACCATAGTATGGATTTGGTTAGCTACGTACCTACGCTAACCCGCCTTATATCCCACGGCTAAAGCCAGTGGGTTTTACGGCGATTTCTATAAATATCCTAGGTTATCTTGGGTAAATAGCTTATTAGATACCCTTAGACAATTAAACCCTACGGAAAGTACCCCAGAGATTTTCAGATATCCGATCCCCAATTACGGATCCTCTCCTGTAGAATATACAGAAATGTTCATGTTTTCAGTAAAAATCAAGTAAAAATCATTGAGTACAAAATCTCTAGGAGGGTGTTATTCCTGAGCAACTAACCCTGACAGTCAGCTTGAGAGGCACTCGTGAAATCAAAGACAATTACCAGTTATTCCGCCTCACTGGTTTGTTAGATGCCTTTTCAGAGCTTATATTTCGGAAATCCATCGGTGAGTGTATTGATGAGGGACCAAAGAACATTATTTTGGATCTGTCGAAGATTGATTTCGTCGATAGTTCTGGTTTGGGTGCTTTAGTCCAGTTAGTCAAAACGGCCCAAACCAACGGCGGCACACTGCAAGTAGTAACCAACCCAAGGGTGACTCAGACAGTGAAACTGGTACGCTTGGAGCAGTTTCTCTCGCTCCAGACTAGTGTTAATGCGGCGATCGAAAAACTTAAATCCACCTAGTTTTTGCCCAATTTCGTCTCTGGTATATATTTTGGATGAGTCTCACACTCCAATTACCCCAATCTCCTTCGGACGGATTCAGGCGGTAGCGATCACGAACCATCAGCTACGTCAACTTTCGCCTACGGTTTTAGCTTACCTAGGAGATGGGGTCTATGAACTGTACGTCAGGGCTGTGTATCTCCAACCCCAGCGCCTCCAAGCCTACCATCAACGGGTAGTAGCCCAAGTCCGAGCAGAGAGCCAAGCTGCCCAGTTAACAAAAATATTGCCACTTTTGACCCCTGATGAGCTAGAAATAGTCCGTCGGGGTCGAAATGCTGTGAAAAAATCCCCTAAACGGCTAGCCGTAGATATTTATCAGCAGGCTACTAGTCTAGAAACTTTGATTGGCTATTTATATTTGCATGATCTCGATCGCCTCCTGGACTTGTTGAGTAAGTTTGATTTTGATTAGCTTGATTAGTTTGATTGTTTTAGTTAATCTCATCACCAAGAACTGGCAGCTAAAATGAGAAACAAATAGCTAGGAAACCTTAGGGGATATGTCCATGCTCAAAGTACCACACCAAAATCTACCCAGCAGCACCGAATTACCAGACTCTGATGATACGCCTGTGGATAATGAAGACCAGAATTTTCTCCCCAATGTTCTCCTGTTTTTACTAGAGTACATCTGGCAGGATCGTGATGATTGGTTCTTTGGGGTGGATATGGGAATTTATCACACTACTGGTGCTAATCCTCGAATTCCCGTGGTTCCCGATGGCTTCCTGAGTTTGGGGGTGGAGCGTCGCAAGGGTAGTCAGTCCCGGAGCAGCTATGTTACCTGGGAGGAGCAGGATGTTGTCCCAGCCCTCGTAATTGAGATAGTTTCCCAGACCTACGGTAAGGAATATGACCAGAAATTAGAAATTTATCGGCGTTTGGGAGTCCCTTACTACGTGCTCTACAATCCCCACTTTTATCAGCGAGATCGGCATTTACCTCTAGAAATCTATAAACTGACCAATGGCAAGTATGAACTTCAGAATCTTAATGTTTCTGGGGAGCCATTGTGGATGCCAGAGATCGGACTGGGAATTGGGCGTTGTGTCTTGCCGACCGATCGATTCCAGCGAGAAGTATTAAGTTGGTTTAATGTAGTAGGCGATCGCTATCTGAGTAGTGCTGAAGCTGCCCAAAGAGAGTTGGAATTGTTACGGGCAAGAATGCGATCGCAGGGACTTGATCCAGATGCAGAAAATTTTTAAACTACAATATCTTTTTCAAATAAGCGCTATAATTGTGGATCGGCTGATATCAAGACAAATCACCCAATCTGGTAGGGGCGATCGCTGGGAGCAGAAACTTATGATCAAGCTCCCGTGGGGATTTCGCCACTTTCCTCGCCTGTACAGTGGTTAGTTGCAAAGCACAGCAAACAACGTACAAATCTTGAATTTGGGAATAAAAAATGCCAAAAATTCTCGGACACAAAATCGCACCTGCCCCTATGGCAGTAGATGTAAGCGTAGTTGACCTGATTGATAGTTACTTCAGTGCCTACAATTCGGCCCGACTGCGGGAAATTTGCCATCTATTGAGCCGTGAGGTATTCCAAGATGGTGTGACTGTGGGGGTAAGTTTGTCGGGGGCGATGACTCCGGCGGGCTTTGGGGTGGGGATTCTCGCTCCCTGATGCGTCATGGCTTTATTGACTGGATGATTAGTACTGGGGCAAATCTTTACCATGATCTGCATTATGGTTTGGGGTTTGAACTCTTTTCGGGGAATCCTTTCATCGATGACGTAAAACTGCGCCAAGATAGCACGATTCGCATCTACGACATTTTCTTTGACTATGATGTGTTGTTAGAGACCGATGCTTTCTTAAGGCGGATTTTGCAAGCAGAACCTTTCCAGAAGCGGATGGGGACTGCTGAGTTTCACCACCTACTAGGAAAATATGTCCGGGAAGTAGAGAAACAATTGGGAATTAAACACTCTTGCCTGCTGGCGACAGCCTACGAGTGCGGTGTGCCGATCTACACTTCTTCACCGGGAGATAGCTCGATCGGCATGAATGTCGCTGCCTTGGCTTTAGAAGGTTCTCAATTGGTGATTGATCCTTCCATTGACGTAAACGAAACGGCAGCGATCGCCTACACAGCCCGACAAACTGGTACTCCCAATGTCGAAGGCAAAAGCGCAGCCCTAATTATCGGCGGGGGAAGTCCCAAGAATTTCCTCTTACAAACTCAGCCGCAACTCCACGAGGTTTTGGGCTTGGAAGAACGGGGACACGATTACTTTATTCAAGTTACCGATGCCAGACCAGATACGGGGGGCTTATCGGGAGCCACGCCTAGTGAAGCAGTTAGTTGGGGCAAAGTAGACCCAGAAGAACTGCCCAACACCGTGGTTTGTTACACCGACAGCACGATCGCCCTACCCATGATCACTGCCTACACCATGAACAAGTGTGCACCCCGGCAGTTGAAACGATTGTACGATCGCCGGGAAGAGATGGTAGACAAGCTCAAAGTAGACTACCTCAAGGCAAAGCTCACTAACCAAGAGGCAAGCCAGAATCTTGAGCAAGGCTCTGAAAAAGTCACTGAAAAAGTTACTGTTCCTGATACTATGCCTGTTCTAACCTATCCCTGTGGGACACCCAGAAAAAGATAGGGTTTTGTCTCGATATTCTCTCTAACAGACCATACTTTTTTAGACATTTTCTAATAATTCAGTCTCTAGAAACTTCAACTAGAGGCTGTTTTTTATAGGCAATTTTGAGCTAAAAAATAATCCTGACAAGTCTCCGGTTCTCAGTGCTTCATATAATTTAATATTTTGTCTGGTCAATATCTAGAAGTATGGTGTATTCTTGAGGGCAAGAGGTCAAAAGATGAGTTATCTACACACCTCCCCCGATCCTTGAAAACCGCATAACTTCGTTGAGGTGCGTCGATTGCTTGTTCAGTAAGCATTCTAAGCCCTAAAAATATCAGATTTTAGCCAATTTGCCCTCAAAATTTATCCAGTTTTCGAGGTGCGTCGATTTGCCCTCTAGAACTCTCTCTGGGTATGCCCTCCTAAGCGAGGTGGGTAGTGGTGAATAGTAATGTTAATGCCATAAAATAGAAATTGTAGCCATTCACTTATTTTTATGAACTGTCCTCAATGTAACTCAACTCAAATTATCAAATATGGTCTCACACACTACGGAAAACCAAGATTCCGTTGTCAAGAATG
>JAAUUE010000392.1 GCA_012031635.1 Coleofasciculaceae cyanobacterium SM2_1_6
TTTAGAATACTATAAATGGTTAAAAATCTCTGGATATGAAAACATATCATTTGATACTTTGATGGCAGTTCTAAGTACATTGGAAATATTGGCTATACTCGTAGTATTTGTAACTTTATCTCTGACGTTCCTCTACGGTATTTTCAGTTGGTTTGGCAAGACTAAATTGCGGATTGATCGCACCCAAATTTCCCTCAAGAAAGAACTCTGGGGATTTAAGAAAAATTTATTTCCTCCTAGCAATGCTCAATCTATTAAATCTCTCCACAAATTCCCAGTAAAGTGCATCACAAATGCTGCTGGAGATATTGTAGTCTCAGCTAATAAGTTAGAAATTATCACTGCCACGCATAAATATTTCTTACGATCGAAAAGCAATATTAGCCCTGAAGAAATAGATTGGATTGCCGCCGAAATCAGTGAATGGCTGGATTTACCGATCGATAGTGATTCAATTTTCCTAAATTAACGTAGAAAATAGATAAAAATATGAATAAAAATTATGGAGAGCAGAGTGATTCTTTCTTGGGGTCTAATACCTTAAATACCCTAGATGTGCTATTGCCCGATCGCTATCAATATCAAAAAACTCTAGGGCAACAAAGCCGGAAGAACAACAATTCTTGCTCTTGATCGACAAACAGAAATTCAGGTAGTCGTTAAGCTCTTGACTTTTAGTGATGAGTTTCAGTGGGAAGATTTGCGGCTGTTTGAGAGGGAAATTCAGACCCTGCGATCGCTTGACCATCCCGCCATTCCCCAGTATCTAGATAGCTTTGAAATTGAGACTAACCAAGGTAAAAGTATTGCCCTTGTCCAGAACTATATTCCTGCCAAGTCTCTAGCAGAATATTTAGAGGAAGGTAGGCAATTTGTGGAAGCAGAAGTCCGGGAATTGTTAAATGCCTTGTTGGATATTTTGGTCTATTTGCACGATCGCCACCCGCCAGTGATTCATCGAGATATCAAGCCGAGTAATATTCTTTTGGGCGATCGATCTGGTAATTCTATTGGTCAAGTTTATCTAGTAGACTTCGGCTCAGTGCAAACTTTGGCAACACGAGCAGGACAAACCATGACTGTGGTGGGAACCTATGGCTACATGCCGCCTGAGCAGTTTGGTGGCAGTGCAGTCCCCGCTTCAGATATTTATAGTTTGGGTTGCACTGTCCTGAACCTGATTACTGGCAGTCATCCCGCCGATCTGCCCCAACGAGATTTACAAATTCAATTTGCCCAAGAGGTAGACCTTAGTCCCCATTTGATCCAATGGCTGCAAAAAGCTACCCATCCTAGCTTAGATAAACGTTTCTCTCAGGCTGCGATCGCTAAACAAGAACTAAATCATCCCCTAGAACCTCATCATCCCTCCCCATCTATAGTTTCCAGAAAACCAGCCAATTCCAGTCAATTATTTTGGATGTTTAACTTTTTTTGGCGGAGTACGGTACTAGGTATCGTCACTGGGGGTATCTATGGCGGTATTTTTGGTACAGGGATTTTCCCAATCTTTGGAACAATATTTGGCGTTGCCTTTGGCGCAGTCCCCGGATTTTTCCTAGGTTTCTTTAACGGTATCTTACTCACAATTTTTACTTATTTTCGAGCTGACAAAGGAAAGGACTATCCTTACTGGATGGGAGGATTGGGATTTTTTGGCTCCTTAGTTGGTGTGCTGGCTTTTGCGTTAGCTTATGGATTAGATGAGGTATTAATTGATACGTTATATGGGAGATTCCCTGGGAAATCTATTGTTTATGTTATTTTTCTGGGTGCAGCTATCTTAACTACCCCCCCATCTATGGGGTTAATTAGCTATACGATCGCTCGTTGGCATCAAAAACATATTGAATGAGGTTTATCTATGGAAGGAAAATTGTTAGGCGATCGCTATCTTCTCCAAGAAAAACTCGGTGATCAAATTGGCAGAAAAACCTTTTTAGCTCTGGATAAATTAGCCCCAGATATCACCAAAAATTCCGTCGTTGTCAAACTTTTGAGCCTTGGAAATAACTTCTCTTGGCAACATCTCAAACTCTTCACCAGAGAAGCAGAAACTCTCAAAAAATTAAATCATCCCGCCATTCCCCGCTACCTAGATTATCTAGAAATAGACGAGGCAGATTTTAAGGGTTTTGCCCTCGTACAAACTTATATAGAAGCAGAAAATCTCGAATATTATCTCAAGGCGGGGCGGACTTTTTCCGAGGCAGAAGTGATCCAAATTGCTCGTGCTTTATTAGATACTTTGATTTATCTCCAAGCCCAATCACCAGCGATCGTCCACCGGGATCTAAAACCTAGTAATATCCTGTTGACCAATAGATCCGGTCATCAAGTCGGCGATGTTTACCTAGTGGATTTTGGTTCGGTACAACACTTAGCGGCTCAAGAAGGCGGCACAATTACAGTGGTGGGAACCTACGGCTACATGCCCCCGGAGCAGTTTGGCGGCAGGACTACCCCCGCTTCCGATTTGTATAGTTTAGGAGCGACACTAATTTATTTAGTCACGGGCAGACATCCCACAGAGTTACCCCAAGCCAATTTCCGGCTCCAATTTGCCTCTTTAGCGAATCTTAGTCCTGCTTTTGAGGATTGGTTAGGATGGTTAACAGAACCCAGTTTAGAACAACGTCTTGACACTGCTGCCCAAGCTTTGGAAGCATTAAATACGCAAGAGATTCGTTCATCAATAACTCAATCTTCAGAATTAGCCGAACCAATAAATAATTTTGCCCTGAAGCCCCAATATACAGACATTGTTTGTAGAAAAAGTACTGAATGTATTGAATTTACCATCCCCACTCCGGGTCTAGGGTTTGCTATTTTAGGTTTAGCATCATTTGTAACTCCTATAATATTGACTATTACTAGTCAGGGAATAGGTCAGGGTAGTATCACGATCTTAATAGTACTAACATTGCTGTTTGGGGCAGCAGTTGCTGCTGCCATTTTCAATTATTTCGGCAAGATTAAGCTACGGATCGATCACCATCAAATCACTCTCAAAAAAGAACTATGGGGTTTTAAAAAAAATATATTGCCTCCCAGTAGCACTCAAGCTATCCAAGAAATTTATAAATCTTCTGTGCCTTACGGTAAAAATGCCGATGGCAACTTTATTTGCTTGACCAACAAACTAGAAATTGTGGCGGGTTGTCGCAGATATCCCTTTACTTCCTTTCATACATTTCATAAGTTAAGTACACAGGAACTTGATTGGGCTGGTACTGAAATTAGCGAGTGGTTAGGAATGCCGATCGAGGAAAAATCAAAGTCAGAAGTTAAAAGTCAAAAATTTTAGGGAGCAGGTTTTTAGGATAATCTCTAAGCTCGATCGAGAAATAAATACACAAAAGTAGCGATCAACCTTATCAAAACTGATAGGTTTGCGATCTCCACGTAGCTGCTCAGACAAAGCGAGTAATTAATAGGCAAGATGGCACACGTCAACGTGGGTTCGGGTTTCATAATAAAGTGATTAAACCCTTAATAGTGCTCGAAATCCTGCCTGCTGAAAATGGGTATCGGTTGTCAGTGCATCAGTAATTCCTCGGTCTTGCATTATGATGAATGATATACAGTCTACTAAACCCCATTCTTTGTCTTCTCGTTGCTTAAACAAATTGAAGGCTAATTTGTAAAGGCTATTGGTTAATAAAACGACTTCGACACTGGAATCAGTTTCGAGAGATTCCAAAAGCTGGATTGCCGCTGCTCTGTATTTTTGCTTAGAAAGCGAATTACCTATTTCCAGCAGGATCGCCTGCGTTGTGACCAAACGGGTTCTCTCCTTCTCAATTTGGTTAGCAAGTTTAACAGCCCGTTCATGATTTTGATCGGTGACAGAAGATAAGCGATCGCAAAGAAGTATCTAAAAAAACTTTAGTCATTTTCAGAAAAGTTGCCGCAGACAAATATTGGTCAATTTTCTCCGACCAATCTGGATCACCCCGTAATTTTAAAGACTGAGCAGTTTTAA
>JAAUUE010000393.1 GCA_012031635.1 Coleofasciculaceae cyanobacterium SM2_1_6
CGGAAATTATTTGAAGTGTGTAAACTGCGATCGCTGCCGATTTTTACCTTTGTGAATAAGCTCGATCGACCGGGGCGGGAACCTCTAGATTTATTAGACGAAATTGAACAGGAATTAGGTTTAGCTACCTATCCGGTGAACTGGCCGATCGGCATGGGGGATCAGTTTCAGGGAGTGTTCGATCGCCAGCATCAAGAAATTCATCTCTTTCAACGCTCTGCCCACGGCAGCCAAGAAGCCAAGGACACGGTAATTAAGCTGGGGGATCCTCGTCTGGAAACTTTGCTCGATCGAGAACTCTATCACCAACTCAAGGATGATCTCGAACTCATTGAAGGGGCAGGGACAGCACTAGACCTCGATGCAGTGCACCACGGCAAGATGACTCCGGTATTTTTTGGGTCAGCCATGACAAACTTCGGGGTGCAATTATTCCTCGATAGTTTCCTTGATTACGGTTTGAAGCCCGGAGCGAGACTTTCTACTCTGGGGGAAATTGAACCGACCTATCCAGAATTTACGGGGTTTGTGTTTAAGCTCCAAGCAAATATGGATCCCAAGCACCGCGATCGCATTGCCTTTGTCCGAGTCTGCACAGGGAAATTCACCAAGGATATGACCGTCAGCCATTCCCGCACAGGGAAATCTATCCGCTTGTCTCGTCCCCAGAAACTCTTTGCCCAAGACCGGGCTTCCATTGAAGAGGCGTATCCCGGCGATGTGATCGGCTTAAATAATCCGGGGATGTTTGCGATCGGCGACACCATCTACACGGGCAAAAAATTAGCCTACGAGGGCATTCCCTGCTTTTCCCCAGAAATATTTGCCTACCTCAAAAATCCCAATCCTTCTAAGTTTAAGCAGTTCCAAAAGGGTGTCGGCGAACTCCGGGAAGAGGGAGCAGTGCAGATCATGTACGCTGTGGATGAGTCGAAACGGGATCCAATTTTGGCGGCGGTGGGACAGTTGCAATTTGAGGTAGTCCAGTTCCGGCTGCTGAATGAGTACGGGGTGGAAACGATCACGGAACCTCTAGGCTACAGTGTGGCTCGGTGGGTGGTGGATGGCTGGGAAGCGCTGGAAAAGGCGGGGCGCTTATTTAATACTGTCACGGTGAAGGATAACTGGGGCAGACCTGTATTACTCTTCAAAAATGAGTGGAATGTAGGACAGGTAGAAGCAGATCATCCAAAATTAAAACTAAGTAAAATTGCCCCCTAGGAGCCTTGGTCTAGGTTAATCCTGCTAGAGGAAAATGAAGTACATTAGTGTACACGACAAAAGTATAAATTTAAGATGGCTATGCTAAAGAATATTACTTTAAGTGCAGATCCAGAACTGATTGAACTTGCTCGTAAAAAAGCAGCAAAGGAAAACTCAACCTTGAATGCTCAATTTCGTAATTGGTTAGAGCAATATATTTCTAGCGATCGCCCCGCTATTAACTATGAATCGCTGATGGATAAATTAGACTATGGACAACCGGGGAAGAAGTTTTCTCGAACAGAAATGAATGAAAGATAATTTCTTTTTAGATACCAATATTTTGGTTTATTCCTTTGATCGATCGCAGCCCCAAAAACAAAGCATTTCTAAAAAACTAATCAATGAGGCTTTAACTCAAAAAACTTGCGATCTGCTTCAGAATACACAGAACTTGAGGGAAATCGTTACCTCGATCGATCAACAATTCATCGGAGAGGGCGTATTGAGGGGGATTAGCCGTGAGGAGTTTAATAAATCGGAAGTTACTGCCATTCAGCACAAAACCATAGGTGGGAGAATTTGGGCTATTGAGCATATAAGTTAGGGCTTGAGGAATGGCTTTATTCAAAGCAAAACTATTACTTTTTGATTCAATTACTAAGACCCAAAATTGATTTTGAAAAACTAAAATATCTATTCTGCCCCGATAGACTGTACCTGCATCTACTGCGGAAATTTTTACCCCGACTTCATCTTTAACCAGAAAGTTGGAGCTATAAAATCCAGCTAAATCTAGCAAAGGAGAAAGGACGGTCATTTTAACTAGGTTTTCTGATAGTTGGGAACCTATGTATAGAGTGTTGTAATTATGTTTGATGCGATCGAGGGCTTGTCGTTCAAAGTTATTTAATTCTGGTAAATTCTCTTGCCACTCCCGAAAAAAGTTAGGTTCTTTGGCAGGGACTAAACTAAACTGCATCTCTAACTCTTGGAGGCTAATTTTTTCAGAAATTTTCTGGGTTAGTAACATGATATTTACCTGTCCCTAATCTAGAGTGATTTTAAAAAAAATATAACATTGTATTACGGTGATGGAATAAATAAAATTAGAGATACATTTCGTAGTTTTTTTATTCACGATCGCTCTAGTGTGACCTAGCAATATCGATATTGATCACCATGAATGTCACCCTCATCCCCATTCTCACCCGCCTTAAACAAGAACTCACCGATCTCTACGGCGATCTAGATGATCGTTACAATATAGCTATTTAGGTAGTGCTAGACTAGTCAGGTAGCTAGTTAACTAGGAGGTAGATTATGAAAAAATGGACTGCTCAAGATGCAAAAGTGCATTTCAGTGAATTTTTAGATACTTGTGTCGCTGAAGGACCACAAATGGTTACTAAACAAGGTGCTGAAACTGCGGTGCTTGTTCCTGTTGATCTGTGGCATAGATTGCAACCATCTTCGCGCCCTTCCTTAAAGCAACTTTTATTGTCTGATATGGGGAGAACTGATTTTTTACTTCCTGAGCGTGGTCAAGCACGCCGTCGAAGTATCCAAGAAATGGAGTAATTTGTGTATTTATTGGATACAAATATTATTTCCGAGTTGCGAAAACAAAAACCTCATGGTACGGTTGTTGCTTGGATTCAAAGTATCGATGACAAAGACCTTTTTATTCCTGCTGTCACCCTAGGAGAAATTCAGGCTGGCATTGAAATTGCTCGTGATCAAGACTTAGAAAAGGCTGCTCAGATTGAACAGTGGTTAGACATGGTGGCTGATACCTATAATATTATTCCTATGGATGTTGCTATTTTTAGGACATGGGCAAAGTTGATGCATAAAACATCAAATACTCTTTATGA
Source organism: Coleofasciculaceae cyanobacterium SM2_1_6 (assembly GCA_012031635.1). Taxonomy (GTDB): domain Bacteria; phylum Cyanobacteriota; class Cyanobacteriia; order Cyanobacteriales; family JAAUUE01; genus JAAUUE01. Next base: position 3,081 of record JAAUUE010000393.1, read on the forward strand.
AGATGCCATGATTGCAGCAACAGCAAAAGTTAATAAATTGATCGTTGTTACTCGAAATATTGCGGACTTTCGCACCTTTGATGTGAGGCTTTTTAATCCCTTTGACGGTAGCTCTAATTGATAAGACTATTGTAATACGATAAAGATGTAATGCTCATAATCTTTAGGTAATTGTCAAAAAATCCTCAAGAAATCCTCAAGAAACCTGATTAGTGCTGACTGCTATTGATTTTGAGTTGGGGTTGTGCCAGAGTCGGGAGTCGGGGAAGAATTGTTGATTAGTTCTTGGCGCTGGCGGAGAAACCTTGCTTCACTGTCATCGAGGCTCTGGCGTTGCTGCTGGAGGACTTCTTGGGAATCTCGACCATTGGCAAGCTGCGATCGCATGATCAGATCAAACATATTCAACCCATTATTACTGCCGCTAATGGTTGAGCCGGGTTCATTGGGGTTGCGACTAGAATCTACAGCATTTTGGGGCTGATTTTGGGCAAAGCTGGGGTTAGCTAGGGTTGCCATTCCCAGACTGCACAACAAACCAGAAAAGAGCAAGGAAGGAATTTTAGAATTTAGCATTGGAGTTACGATTAAAGTTAGATTAGGTTAACCAGCATATTTTTAGTTATGACACAAAATCCAGCTACACCGCAACCGAAAGTTAATTTAGGGAAGAGTAGTATCGCCGTTACCCCTTTAGGGATTGGGACTTGGGCTTGGGGAGATAAGCTATTTTGGAGCTACGGGAAAGATTATGGAGCCGAGCAGGTGGCGGCGGCGTTCACAGCAACTCTAGAGGCGGGGATCAATTGGTTTGATACGGCGGAAGTGTATGGAGTCGGCGAATCAGAAAATTTGCTGGGGAAATTTATCAAGGAAATAACCCCAATCATCAGGAAGTTCT
>JAAUUE010000394.1 GCA_012031635.1 Coleofasciculaceae cyanobacterium SM2_1_6
TAATGGCGGCAAAAGATTTATTCCATGAGGCTGTTAGACAAGCATTAATAAAAGACCAGTGGAAATTACCGCAGATCCGCTAGTTATTAAAATTGACAAAGTAAAATTTGAAATTGATCTTGGTGCAGACAAAATATTAGCTGCTGAGAAAGCAGAACGTAAAATTGCCATTGAAATTAAAAGTTTCTTGAGTAATTCTACTTTGACAGATTTTCATGCCGCCTTAGGGCAATTTCTCAACTATCGTCTTGCCTTGGAAATGACAGACCCGGAGCGGATATTGTATTTAGCCGTGCCATTAGATACCTTTGATTCTTTTTTTCAAGAACGGTTTGTACAAGAATCCGTTAGAAATTATCAGCTAAAATTAATTGTTTATGAACCCCAACAGGAGGTAATCATAGAATGGAAAAGTTAGCTTATTACCGCCAATGTATTTGTCAACTATTAACCGCAGAGGTTAAAAAAGATTTAGGAAATCCAGATATCGAGAGTCAATTAATTTTCGATCGAGAAAGCGATCGCTATTTATTATTGGATGTGGGTTGGCAAGGATTACATCGCATCCATACTTGTTTTATCCACCTAGATATCAAAGAAGGTAAAATCTGGATTCAGTACAACATGACCGAGGTAGATATTGCCCAGAAATTAGTAGAAATGGGAATTCCCAAAGAAGATATTGTCATTGGATTGCATCCTCCCTATAAACGTCCTTATACAGGCTATGGAACAACAGACTTAGCTTCATGATCTGAGTATGATTTAGAAGGGCACGATCGACACCAAACTGAATTGATGACAAATTGGGAACTCTGTCGCCAACAAGAAACCATTATTTCTATTGAACCTTTGGAGTAAATTTATGTTTTTGCATATCATTTCTGCCCAATATGTCGATCGCTACAAAATCAAAATTAAATTTAATAATAACAGCGAAGGTATTGCCGACTTATCAACTAGTCTCCAAGGAAAAGTATTTGAGCCTTTACAAGATTTGGCAATGTTTCAGAAATTTACAGTTGATGCGGAACTCGGAACTATTGTTTGGGAAAATGGCGCAGATTTCGCTCCAGAATATTTCTACTTTCTAGCCTTCCGAGATGTTCCTGAATTACAAGATCAGTTTCATAAATGGGGTTATTTACCATCTAAAGTGACTGTTGAAGTTTAGGATAGATATTATCAAGAAGAGAAGTGAGGATTAAATTGAGAATCTTGGTAATTAGTAATCTATTTCCGCCTCAAGTGATTGGGGGTTATGAGCGGGCGATCGCCGACTATGCTCAACGGTTACACGATCGAGGGCATGAAGTCTTGGTGTTAACGGCAAATGTCGAAGGATTAATTACCAGCTATAGCCAGAGTGAGCCAGAAGCAATCCCAGTAAAACGCTGCTTTCAACTCTGGGGTAGCCTGACAGAGCCGGGATTTCCTATGTATACCCAGCCCTACGCTACAGCGATCGCCATCCAGAATTACCAAGTTTTAGAGCAGGAAATTAAATTATTTCAGCCCGATGTTTGCCTTGCTGGAAATATTGATTATCTGGGGCAAACTATCTTAGAACAGATATTAGATCACTCAATTCCTGTCGCCCATTACATCATGAATGCCGTCCCCGGCTATCCCGTAGATTTAACGCCCCAAAGCCCTTTATATCAATATATTACTGTTAGTAACTGGGTCAAAGATAGCCTCGCCACCAAAGGTTATCCCACCGCCACAGCCCAAACTATTTACCCCGGAGCCGATGTCGAAAAGTTTTATCAACCCCAAATTCCCACCCACGATCGACTCCGCATTGCCTACGCTGGCTTAGTGATGCCCTTTAAGGGAACAGATGTTTTGATTGAGGCTTTGTACTTGCTGCACCAAGAAGGGATTGATTTCACAGCCACGATCGCCGGCGGCGGACATACCCCAGAGTTTCGAGAATCCTTAGAAGATTTTTTAGCAGCCGAAGGACTCACAGAAAAGGTAAAATTTACTGGTTTGCTCAATCAACGGTCATTAATCACTCTCTATCAAACTCATAATGTATGGGTGTTGCCTTCCCGCTTTGATGAGCCTTTTAGCATTGGGTTACTGGAGGCAATGGTGGCGGGATTAACGATTATTGCTAGTAATACCGGAGGTTCTCCAGAAGCAATTGATCATCAATCAAGCGGGTTAATTTTTGAATCGGAAAATCCCCTAGATTTAGCAGATAAGATTTCTTCTTTAGTTCTAGATGTTGATCAGTGGCAGCAGATGAGCGATCGAGGACAAAAGCGAGCGCTAGAGGAGTTTAGCCGCACAAAAACTATTGAAGAATTAGAGTTATTATTTTCACAGCAGTTATCAGTGAACAGTGAACAGTAAACAGTTATCAGGGAAAGGAGGTACAGGGAGGTACAGGAGGTATAGTTATCAGTTATCAGTTATCAGTTATCAGTTATCAGTTATCAGTTATCAGTTATCAGTTATTACAGGATGTCTAAACAGTCGAGCGTAGGGGCGCAAGGCTTTGCGTCCTCACCTAGGTTTTTACTAAGTTTATTAAAAGGGGTTAATTTTGTTGGAAGATCACTCTAAAAAACTGAAAATTCTGGTGATTAATAATTTGTTTCCGCCTCAAGTGGTGGGGGGGTATGAAAGGGCGATCGCTGACTATGCTCGGCGGTTACACGATCGAGGGCATGAAGTCTTGGTGCTGACTGCCAATGTGGAAGGATTGACTACTAGCTATGACCAGAGCCAAAATCAGCCAGAACCAATGCCCTTAAAGCGTTGCCTCACTCTTTGGGGAACTTGGGGAACCAAGGGAGCCGTAGCCTATCCCGCAGTCTATGGGGCACGATCGCCATCCAGAATTATCACGCTCTAGCCCAAGAACTCCAGTTATTTACCCCAGATGTTTGCTTAGCGGGCAATTTAGATTTCTTGGGTTCGGCAGTGGCAGAGCAAATTTTAGCTGCCGGGATCCCCATCGCCCATTACGTCATGAATGGTCAACCCGGCTATCCCTCGGATTTAGTTCCTTCTGGTGATTTTGCCAAGAATTTCTATCAGTACATCACCGTCAGCGATTGGATTTGCCGGAACCTCACAGACAATGGCTATCCCACCACCACAGCCCAAACTATTTATCCCGGAGCAGAAGTTGAGCAGTTTTATCAGGCAGAGTTGCCACCCCGTGACCAGTTACGCATTGTCTACGCTGGGTTGGTGATGCACTACAAAGGCACAGATGTATTGACAGAGGCTTTGTATTTGCTGCATCAGGAAGGGATTGATTTTACCGCCACGATCGCCGGGGGTTCCCTCACTCCAGATTTTGTGGATCTACTCAAGGATTTTATCAATGAGGAAGGATTGGCAGAGAAAGTCCAGTTTACAGGCTTGCTCGATCGACAGGGCTTACGAGAACTATACAAAACTCATAATGTCTGGGTCTTGCCTTCCCGATTTAACGAGCCTTTTAGTATTGGCTTAGTGGAAGCAATGGTGGCGGGGTTAACAATTGTTGCCAGCGATACCGGAGGTTCCCCAGAAGCGATTCTCCCACAGGAAGGCTACGCCAACGAGCATCGGTTAAGTGGGTTAATTTTTGAATCAGAAAATGCCTTAGATTTGGCAGATAATTTATCTTTTCTGACCCTCAACCCTGACCAATGGGAAGCCATGACTCGCCGGGGACAGCAACGGGGTTTAACTGAATTTAGCCGGACTCGTACGATCGAGCAGCTTGAAGCCCTCCTCCAAAAATTACATCTTGCCAAACAAGCTCTCTAAAACAGCATAATTTAAGCACCTGCTCTCCAAGCCTTGGGATCAAATCCAGCTAGTGAGCCACATCCGGAATCGATAGCCGTTGGCTGAGAGGGGTAAGCCTAAGTAGATAGGCATCCAGAACACAAAGGCTGCTACTACAATGATTAATACAGTAATTCCGGCGATTCTTTGATTAGTTGACCCGCTCCGGAGCCATCGATCG
>JAAUUE010000395.1 GCA_012031635.1 Coleofasciculaceae cyanobacterium SM2_1_6
GAGAAGGGGAGAAGGGGATGAGGGTATTTCTGAGCATCGAACTCACGTTAATTCAGAAAATGATTTAGGATTGCGATAGAAACTAAACCGAAGAATTTAAGGTGTTCTCTAAAGACATGGGGAAAAAATAAATAGTCAAAGAAATGGGTCAATACCGTCCTCTTTGACTATTTGCTAATTCAGATTGAGAGTTATAGGAAACCAAAAAGCTATTTTCTAGATTACAAACTACGATCATTGAAATTATTCAGCGATTATTCCGCAGTGGCTAACTCGGTGCTGCCTTGGTTGCGCTTGCGGGTGAGGGAATTAAAGACCATCTGCCCGATCGCCTTAATTAAATTACCCTCTAGCTCCATGAACATTTTCATATTCATCCCAAAGGCATCATTAGCTTCGTCAACAATGCGATCGGCTGTAGCTTCATCAATGGGCAGGTCATCCATAGCCTGACGGTAGTTAGTCTTAAAGGCTTTCTCATCGGTAATATCGGCAAACTCATAAAAAGCTGTGCCTTCTCCTTCAGTCAAGTTCATCGCTCTTTGAGCGATCCCCTTGAGAATCTGTCCCCCAGAAAGGTCTCCTAGGTAACGGGTGTAGGAATGGGCAACCAACAATTCAGGAGCCGTGGCGGAAACTTCCCTAATTCGAGCAATATATTTCTGGGCAGCGATCGAAGGCGCAACCTGTTCTTGCCAGTTAGCCCCGTAGTAGTAGTGCAAATCTTGTTCCAGACTTGGTTTACGGTTTAGCTGAGCAAAGTAAATTTTGCTGACAATGGGGTGCTGGCGTTGCTTTTCCATTTCTTCTTCCATGGCTGCATAGACAAAATAAAGGTTTGCAACTAATTTCCGGTAGGAATTTTTTTCAACTACGCCCTTGAGGAAACACCTGACAAACCCTACGTTTTCTGCCATGGAGTGAGATTTTTTGGTTCCTTCCCGGAGCTTGGTGGCGAGATTACTACTCATAATAAATTTCTGTCCTAATCAGGTTTCTATGGGTATCTTTTCTTAATTACAGATTTATAATCGTCTAATTTTTTTAGATTAAACCGATTTACTGATAATTTGTGTTAAGACTTATTACAGGCTAAAAATTACAGAGTTACTGTTTAGAGGTGATTAAAAACTAGTTTAGAGTGATTAGAAAGTTGGGGGGAGAAAAGCTCAAGGATAGAGCTTAATTGCTGAATCTCCGGTAATATACTGGTTAAAGTAATGATTACCTAGATTAAATTACTTAGAGCAACGAATCTTACAGGAAAACATCTATGAATACTTCAGACCGCAAATCCTCAAATCGACTCCTAATCTTAGGCGGATTGGGATTATCGTTAGCTGTGGCAGTTTTTGTCTCTCCCTTTGCGAGTTCCAACCCTGATGGCTTAGATCGGGTGTCTGAGGATCTCGGCTTTGTCGAAAAAGCTGCCCCCGATGATCAGGTATTAGCAAATAAACTACCCTTTGCCAGTATTTTTGAAGAGTATAGCTTTCGGGGTGTGCCAGAGCCGATCGCTACTCCCGTGGCTGGCTTATTGGGAACCCTCGCTACCTTTGGCTTGGCTTGGGGCATGGGCAAGCTAATCGTTAAAGATGATGGCAATTTTCCCGATGATGATAATTATGATGGTAACTATGGCAATGATCCCCAAAACCTCACTCCAGACAACGATTCAGAAGGAAGTCAGGTCTAAATACTAAAACAATATAATCATGCAGTATCGTAGATTTGGTCGGACAGAGTTACAGATGCCGATATTTTCCTGTGGGGGAATGCGGTATCAGTACAAATGGCAAGATGTCCCAGAGGCGGAGATTCCCCTAGATAGTCAGGCAAACTTAGAAGCTACTATCCGGCGATCGCTAGAGCTAGGAATCAATCACATTGAAACTGCTAGAGGTTACGGTACTTCTGAGATGCAGCTAGGAAAAATTCTCCCGACCCTGCCCCGTTCAGAAATGATTATTCAAACTAAGGTTTCTCCCTCCCCTGAGGCTCAAAAATTTCGCCAAGACTTTGATACTTCCCTTGGCTATCTGCGCCTTGAGTATGTTGATCTGTTGTCAATTCACGGCATTAATACTCCAGAAATCCTAGAAGAAACGATCCGCCCCGGTGGTTGTCTAGATGAGGCAAGAAAGCTCCAGCAGGAAGGAAAAGTCCGCTTTATTGGGTTTTCCACCCACGGCTCCCTAGAGGTGATTTTGGAGACGATCGAGACCAATCAGTTTGATTATGTCAATCTCCACTGGTACTACATTAACCAAGCCAACTGGGAAGCGATCGCTGCTGCCAACCGTCTAGACATGGGTGTATTCATCATCAGCCCTTCTAATAAAGGGGGAATGCTCTACAAACCATCCCCCAAACTCATAGATATTTGCCAGCCCCTCAGCCCCATGGTGTTTAATGACCTCTTCTGTCTCAGTCATCCCCAAGTCCACACCCTCAGCATTGGTGCTGCTACCCCCCAAGATTTTGATGAACATCTCAAAACCCTTGACTACCTAGACCAAGCCACCACCACCCTTGCCCCAATTATGAAAAACTGGGAGCAAACCGCCATCGCTGCCCTAGGGGAAGATTGGTACAAAACTTGGCAGGTTGGCTTACCCAAAATCCAAGAAGTACCCACGGGGATGAATATTTCTGTAATCTTGTGGCTGAGAAACCTCGCCGTCGCCTATGATATGTGGGAGTATGCCAAAATGCGATACAATCTTTTAACCAATGCTGGTCACTGGTTTCCCGGAAGTAACGCCGCTCAGGTCAGGGAGTTGGATTTACAGAAATGTTTATCTCAGAGTCCTCATGCGGAGAAGATTCCGCAAATCTTGGCAGAAGCTCATGATTTATTAGCAGGGTCTCCCGTAAAACGCCTTTCTCAAAGTTAATTCCTTAAAGTTACTCAAAGTTAATTTTTCAAGGTCAATTCTCTGAAAAACTAGTTTTCTTAAAGTTAATCTTCAACTTAATCCCTTTAATCTAGAGCAAAATCTATGATTGTTTGCCCTAATTGCAGCCACCCTAATCCCGAAGGCGCAACCCAGTGCGAAGCCTGCTTTACTCCCCTGCCCATTGCTACGAGTTGTCCGAACTGTGGAGCAGCAGTCCAGACTGATGCGACTTTTTGTGGTCAGTGTGGGTTTAATCTCAAATCTAGTGCTGATCTAGGGGGAGGCATACCCGCCCCTAGTTTGCTCCCAAATGTGCCAGAATTAGTGACCCCAGATCCGTTAATTACCTTGGAGCCAGTTAGCGGCAGATTACCTCAAGGGGGATTGTCGATCGCACCTGTTGAGCCGATCAAGCTGACTAAGCCTCTGGAACAACCTATGGAGCCGCCCCCCAGTGGCTAATCCAAATCTTGAGGCAGACCCATTAACTTCGCCAATTACGCCGATAATTCCTCTACCTGACCCCAGTAACAAAACTCAACTTCAAGTCCAAGGCGCGAGCTTGATGCATGTCCAAACCAGTACCCAGATAGAACTACCCAACTTAACGGTTATTCATCTGGGAAAACCCAATAATCAAGTACCGCCAGATATTGATGTGTCTGGTTTTCCAGAGTCGGAGATTGTTTCTAGGATTCATGCAGATATTCGAGTGGAAGCGGGAATTTATTATTTAGAAGATATGGGGAGTTCTAATGGGACTTATATTAACCACAATCCTTTACCCCCCGGTAATCGCTATCGGTTGCGGGCGGGCGATCGTATTAGTCTGGGCAAAGGCGATAAAATTACCTTTCTCTTTCAACTGGCTTGAGCCATAATCGCCGTGATTAAAAATTGCGGTAATGACAGCAATCATGCAAATCAGTGGGGTTAAACCTAGTTAAACTCAGTTAAATAATTTTGATCCCATCCCCTAACAATTACCCAAATAATCCCTTTAAGCCCTAAATCATTCTCTAGCAGTTAAATTGATCCACGAATGGCAGACCCTTGATTACCA
>JAAUUE010000396.1 GCA_012031635.1 Coleofasciculaceae cyanobacterium SM2_1_6
GCAACCAACCTCGTGTAAAACGCCGAATCCCCGCTACGGAACCGTCAATATCCAAGGTGTCTTCATTGATCATGGATTGCACTACTACGGGATGTCCGCCGCCGATCGTGATCTTGCCTACTTGGACGGGACGGGTGCGCCGCCGATGAATGGCGGTATCAAAGGTAGGTGCGCTGGGGTTGGCAATGGGTGCAGAGAGGGTTTGCATAAATTAAAACAAAAACTTCAACCAAAAATTTAGAATAATTTGTCTACTTCTAGCTTGCCACAGAAGGGAAAAGTTCGCTAGACACAATTTTGGTGATATGGCAGTCCTAAATGATTTCACCCGCCGCCGGCGGGTGGGATAACCTACCGGAAGCAATTTAGTTTAGCAAGTGGTTTAAGATTGCTGCTGAGGGAATAGAGGCAATGGGTTCTGTTTTGCGCTAAATCCAATATTATTTAGTTTCCATCCAGTTTTGACCCGATCGCACCTCCACCAACAACGGCACAGTTAACTCCACCGCCGACTCCATCGCTGTCTTAATTTGGGGTTGCAACTCTTCCCATTCTGCCGCCTGAGCCACCATCACCTTGGCTTCCCGGACAAATTCCTGTGCCCCTCTGCTCTACTACCTCGCCCAAGGTTTAGGATGATTCAAAGTGAAGTTAGGGAGCAAGTTTGGGGAAGGTACATTTAACAGAGATTTTGACATTGCATTCCCCTGTCCCGGAGGCAATGAAGGGAACTCCAGAGGCGGCGTTGATTTTGACTCCAAATTCGAGGTTGACTTCGCTAATCTCGGCGATCGCTAGGTTTTTGAAGGCTCCGAGGGTGTAGGTGGTGTAGGCTCGGACGGTTTGCTCGATCGCCTGAAATTTTTGGGGCAGGGGTGCGGGTGCTGGGGTATTTATGCCACGTTTGGGGTCAATTTGGGGATCAAGTTTAGATTGTTTTTGTTCCTGCGCTTCTATGTAAATGAGGGTTCCGTCTTCTAGCTCGATCGGGATAATTTGTGCCATAGTCCAAGTTGGTATTTTTTTATAGAAATTCTTAATTATGAAAAATAGAAATTATTTCAATAAATGAGTTTCAAGTTCTGGATATAGAGAAAATAAGGTATCAACACTAGCTAATTTAGCTTTATATTCCAAGGCTGTAGCCATAATTAGGCGATCGAAGGGATCTTTATGGACTGGAGATAGTTGTACTGCACGGCAGATAATTTCAGGGTTTAATGTTAGTAGCGTAATACCTGTTGGTTCTAGGGCTGATTGAAACCATTGATTTGGAGGACAAGGTAATTCTAGTCTACCTCGCTGTTGTGCTAGGGCAATTTCATAGCAGGAAATCACTGAAACACTTACCTGTTCATTTGTTTCTATAGTTTCTCGCCAAGAAATTGGAAATCGCTCAAATTCTTGATTAACGAACCAGAACCAAATATGGGTATCAAGGACGATTATTTCAGGCATTCCCATTCCTGTTCATCAATGATGGGGCTAATTATATTTCCTAGGGTTTTACCTTTGCCAGCGATCGAGGTAGGGGGAGTGCGGCGGTTTGTTGGAGGAGAGGTTTCTTCGAGAATTGTGATCATGACACGAGCATTTTGGATAGGAGGCTGTGCTGTTAACCAAGTTAGGCGACCGTTTTCATAGATTGCTTCGTAATTTTTTAGCATGATAATTTCTGAGGTAGGTGTGAGCTATCAGAGGATAATAATGTTTAGTATATGCTAAGGGTAGAATTTGAGGCGATCGAGGATTTGCAAGACTTGGTAGAGTTCGTTTTGACGGCGATTGAGGGAGAAGTCATCGGAAAAACTGTATTGAGATTGGTGGAGTTTGACAAAGATTGAGTAGGCTCCGTTGCTGACTAAGCCGAAGGTGGGAGTTTCTCTTTGGGGGTTGGCGACCATGTAGGCGAGGGCTTGGGGCAGGGCGAGTTCGGCACTAAAGGAGGTTCGTTTGGATTTTACTAAGACAATCCAGAGGTGTTCTTGCAAAACTAGGCTATCAATCCGCCCTTGATAAATTCTGTCCTGTTGATCGATTACTTCTATTTTTAGGGAGACTTCAGAGCGGAGGTGAAAGGGTGGATCATAAAATCCTGCCATTTCGAGGAGGGGGGCAATAACAATAAAATTTACGGCTCCTTCTAGCAGGTTGCCGTACTGACGATGGTAGTGGTAGCGTTGTTTGATGAGATCCAGTCTTTGTTGTTGGGCGGGGGTAATTTCGGGGAGATTGTCTAGCCATTCGGGGAAGAAGGCTCGATCGTCGTTCCGAGACAAATTAAATTGGGCTTCGACTGCTGCCAAGCTATCAAGATATTCAGTAACTGCGAGGAGTTGGGTCATGTTGCTATTTTAAATTAAAAATATTCCCAATTTCTTGTTTGAGTGATCGCTGGAACAAGATTTTCTGGCTCTAACAATATATCAGATATGATATAAATACAGCATGGAAAATGAAAGTAAACCTTTTGATGATGATGCGATCTTGATTGTTGAAGTGTTTAATAAAACCACAAGGGCAACGCCCAAAAATGTAATTGAGCTTTGCAAAAAACGCCTGCGTAAATATGATGCTGATCAACTGGAGTAAAGTTATGGATCAATCTAAAAGAAAATGTTTAGAATCTAAGGGCTGGAAAATTGGGACGGCTTCAGATTTTTTGGAGTTAACACCTGAAGAAGCTATTGTTGTGGAAATTAAGTTAGCTCTCAGCCAAAGTTTGAGAGAGCGCCGTCAAAAGTTGATGACTCAAAAAGATGTTGCGGCAAAGATTAGCTCTAGCCAACCCCGGATTGCCAAGGCTGAAAATGGGGATGCTTCGGTTTCTATTGAGTTGTTAATCCGGGCGATGTTAGCAACGGGGGCAACCCCTAGGGATATTGGGCAGATCATTGCTGGTGTGGGTTAAATTTGTTATTGTTTGATTAGATTGCACATCCTTTATCAGGGAGATTTTGGGCATAGAGATAAACCCAAATATTAGTATCTAATAATATCTTACTTTTCATAAATCTCTTCTCTATTGAATTGATAGTCATCAGAGAGAGTGAGGCGATGCTGATCTACGGAATCAAAGAAATGTTGTTTTTTGGTTTCTATTTCATCAGTTTCCAGAATAATTATTTGCAGGTTTTTACCTTCCCATTCGTTGCTCAATTTCTCTTCAAGTATAAGATTGCCATTATTACAAGTTGCTTGGAGGATTCTGTACATAATTATTACTCTTAGGGTTGGTTGGTTAGGGTTTATGAGCTAGGGTTGGCGGGGAGGGATGCCGCACATTTGACGGTCTTCGGGGCGGGCGTTGGGGTTGTGGGTGAGGTAGTCTCGGAGCCAGTTACAACTTCTGGCGGTGAGGTCATCAAAGTCTAGATTCCAGAGTTTCACAGTTTGGTCAGAACTTGCAGAAGCGATAGTTTTGCCATCAGGGCTAAAGGCGACGCTCCTGACACTAGAGTTATGATTTTCTAGGCGATTGCGCTCTTGTAGGTTTCCATAAATTGCCTCCCGCAAAGCCAATGTCACTCTAGTTTTGATATCTTCCTCTGCCCAGATATTTTTATCTAATATCTCTAATTGCTGCCTTGCTTTCATAGCCTGCAACAGCGCATCAAACTTCTTGTCATCAAGGAAAGCTGCCCTCGCCTCAGAAATACTGAGCTTGATTTCTCCCACCCTCATCGCTAACCCAGACCTAACTGCCTCTTGTCTAGCAGCATCTCCTTCCTGCCGGGCAATATTCGCCTCTGTCCTAGCCTTCTCTACATCCTGAATGGCAAGTTGCCGTTGCTGTTCTGCCCCTTGCACCCTCTGCTCCGCCTCTGTCACCTTTGCCTGCGCTGCCGCCACCTGCTCCTGAGACTGTCCCTGCACCGCTTCCAGATTTACCCTCGCCGCCGCCAAATCTCGATTTGCCAGCACCACATTCTCCTCCGCC
>JAAUUE010000397.1 GCA_012031635.1 Coleofasciculaceae cyanobacterium SM2_1_6
GCAGACAATAAGATGTGGAGGGCTTTTTTATAGATAGTAAACATTTTCAGTAAAAGTTAATTTTGGTTTAAAGTGTATCAGAAAATTCTCAAAACTTATGAGACTTACCCCCCTAGGACGGCGAAAATCTCTAAAAGTGCCACAGGATGCTGCAACTATCCCAAAATTATTTTTTAGGTTTTTTAACTAAAGATTCAAGAAATTCGATTAAGTCCTTAAAAGCAGGGCAGCGATCGCCCTTAGCAAACTTTAGAAGATAATTATTGGAGTGATCATAATCAACTTTATATAAAAATCTTTAGTAAGATATCATACAACAATAGATTATGTAGTAGTATTTCATATGGCTGTATATCCTATGTAAATATATTATTGGGATGGTAATTGAACCACAGTTGCAGATAAATACTTAGTTAGAGTTTTAGGAGGATCACTTGAAATTACGCAGTAGAAAACAGGTAAGACTACTTGGTGTATTCATAACATCTGTCGGATTTATTATCTGCGTCCAAATGTGGCGCTGGATTCTTATCGATGGCTTCTATTATCCGAAGTTTAGCTTTATGGCTCCATTGTTTACGTGTATTGGGCTGTCAGCAATACTATATCCCATGACTGAAGCTGATTATATTGAGAAATATGGGTCTGAGAAACTGGGCTGGAAACACGTACCCTTTGGGCAGAAGGCTCTATTCATTATTGGTATTATCCTCGGTGCATTACAGTGGTCTCTTTTTAGTGGAAATTTTTGGGTTATTTTAGATTTTCTATTCAAAAAGTAGGATTCTAAAACAAGTAAAGATTAATTGTAGTGATGAATACAATACTAGATTGCACCAATATGGCTCCCTGTACTTGGTGTTGACGTATTTCTTTGCGTAAGCCCTATTACAATAAATGAAGTTAATAGTTTTTCATTATCATTTTTAATCTATGGTCAACCCTTCTGGCTCATCTCCAACTTCTCTCAAATTACTACTTGATGAGATTGAAGCGACTCCCAAAGAGCATTGGACAGATTTACTAAACACTTTGCGTCAGTTTAGGCAAAGAATTCCATTAACTACTTTACCGATTGTTAACGTTGAGCAAGCCCAGAAAAATCAAGCAGCGATCGACCTATTAGATTCTTGGATTAATAACGATGAAGATGCTTCTGAACATCAACAAACATGGGATTTTCTGAAAGTTGCTCTTGATGAAGATCGGTTATCTAATCGTCCATTGTTCCCATGAATCGACTAATTGTACTGGACTCAGCTCCCCTAGGGATGGTAACAAATCCTCAAGCTCAAGGAATTCCTCTTGCCTGTCAAATGTGGCTAAAATCTCTTTTACAAAGAGGAGAACGGGTTATCATTCCAGAAATTGCTGATTATGAGGTGCGCCGAGAACTACTCCGTGCAGGTTTATTAAAAAGTGTCCGCCGTCTTGATAACTTAAAGCAGACTCTTGAATATAATCCAATTCAGACAGAGACAATGATATTAGCTGCCAGTATATGGGCAGAGGCAAGACAATCTGGGCAACCCACTGCTGATCCTAAAGCATTAGATGGGGATGTTATTCTAGCTGCCCAAGCACGTCTTCTTTGTAATGATACGACGGAGGCGATCGTGGCAACTACTAATGTGGCTCATCTGAATCGATTTATTAGGGCATTGGATTGGCAATCTATTGATTAAAACTATAATTACTGAGTGGCTAGAAAGCGCTCTACGAGGAGAATTGCCACAATATCGTCGATCGGGCGATCGATGCGCCGTAAACTTTGGGGGATAATTTTTTGGAAACCTTGGGGCGGAAACATCTGCCAGTATCGATCGCGCGCCTCTAGGGTACTATTGCGTTCATTCACCAAAACCACCGGAATCGCTAAACTCTGGTGAAACTTTTCCTGCCACTCTTTTGCCGTAGTTCCATCTCCCATCACCAACACTTCAAAATCAAACTGCCGACACAAATCTTGTAAACCTGATACTGCGGTCGATGATGGCAAAATTTGATGCAGACACACTCGATCGACACAACTTTGGCGATTTCCCTTGATATTTTCCCTATCTCCAACACCCTGCCCTAGGGGATCGATCGCTGGGGTATCTGCCGTCTTTTCCACCACCGCCACCCCACACTTATCTCGTCCGGGATCAAAGCCTAGCAAGTATTTCATGAGTTATCTCAAAATTATTACATTTTCCCTTGTCCCTGTGGCGATCGAGCTTAATTGCTCTGATGATTAATCTTGCCACTCCAGAACTTCCGCCACCTGTTCAGCTAGAGTTAGAGGATCAAAGGGTTTTGCTAACACTGCCTTTACCCCCAAGGCAGCAAATTTGCGTTGTTCTGAGGCTTGAACCTTGGCAGTCAAGAGAATTACCGGAATATCCCTAGTAACGGGGTCGGCTTGGAGGTGAGCAAAGGTGGTGGGTCCGTCGAGGTTTGGCATCATCACATCAAGGAGAATCGCATCGGGGGAAACGGCAGCAGCCTTGAGTATTCCTTCCTGTCCAGATGCGGCAGTAACTACTTGCCAGCCCCCCACAGCCTCTAGGCACAGTTGCGCAACTTCCCGGATATCATCCTCGTCGTCAATAACTAAAACAGTCCTAGTTCCCATCTAGTCCTCCCTGCATAGAGCAGTATTCACCAAGATTAAAGTCATCAAGATGGACTGCCAGCACCACTAGGATTGATAATTTGGGGTTTGCTAGATATGAAGATTGGGTTTGGGTAGTCTCAAACACCTGATGATAATTAGGCATAGGTCTTAATTCTTTGATCTCTAAGGACTTTTTGTATCCTACTACTAAGTTTGTAGCAATGGTAGAATTCTCCACATCTAAAGTTAGCTGCAAAGCTTAGAATGATCTTAAAGTTTTCATCCCAAATTCAGCGCATCTACATCGATCGTCAAACTCACACCAGAACTTATAGTTTTAACTAGGTTGCGGAGTTCCTCTAGGATGGTAATTCTGGGTTAGTTTGGGGGGGAAACTTCAGGAGAATTTGCCAATGGAAGCGATCGGCGACCCGGAGAATTGTCGCTGGGGCGGGACCTAAGAGATTAAAAGCTCGATCGGGTAAATCTTCTAGATAATCGGCGATCGCCTCGGCTGCTGCCTGTACTGCCTCCCCCGGTTGACCAGCAAAACGAAGTAGCACCAATTTTCCGTAGGGAGGATAGCCTAGATCAATGCGTTCCTTCAGGGCTGTGGTGGCAAAACTGGGATAATCCTGTCGTTGTACTGCCATCACGGCGGTGTGGTCAGGGGAATAGGTCTGGATCAAGACTCGCCCCGGTAAATCTCCCCGTCCGGCTCTGCCTGCCACCTGCGTTAGGGTCTGGAAAGTCCGCTCTGTGGCTCGGTAATCGGCTCGGTGCAGTAAACCATCGGCAGCAACTACCCCCACGAGGGTAACTTGAGCTAAATCTATGCCCTTGGTGAGCATTTGAGTTCCCACCAGTAAGTCGGCTTCTCCTTGGGCAAAGCGATCGAGCAGCATCCGGTGAGCATCTTTGGTGCGGGTAGTATCGCTATCAAAACGCATGATTCTTAAACCGGGGCATAACTCCTCCAGTTCTTGGCTGACTCGTTGGGTGCCACTGCCAAAAAACTTGAAGTAAGGCGAGCCGCATTCTGGGCATTGGGTTGGTTGGGGGCGCTGGTGGTTGCAGTAGTGGCATTGCAGAACTGGCTTAGATTCTCGTTGGGGATGTTTAATCTGGTGGTAGGAAAGGGACACATCACAGTGGGGGCATTCCATGACATAGCCACAACTGCGACAGGAAACAAAGGTGCTGTAGCCCCGGCGGGGGACAAATAAAATTCCCTGCTGCCCACTTTTCTGCATTTGAGCGATCGCTTCCTGCAAAGCTAAGCTAAAAATAGATTTATTTCCTGCTTGAAACTCCAAAC
>JAAUUE010000398.1 GCA_012031635.1 Coleofasciculaceae cyanobacterium SM2_1_6
CCTGCTTTTAAGGACTTAATCGAATTTCTTGAATCTTTAGTTAAAAAAACCTAAAAAATAATTTTGGGATAGTTGCAGCATCCTGTGGCACTTTTAGAGATTCTTGCCGTCCTAGGGGGGTAAGTCTCATAAGTTTTGAGAATTTTCTGATACACTTTAAACCAAAATTAACTTTTACTGAAAAATGTTTCTATCTATAAAAAAGCCCCTCCACATCTTATTGTCTGCGACTTTGGTAACTGGTAGCTTGCTCACAGGTGGTTTAACCGCATTTGCTCAAAGCACTCCCGGATTTACCATTTTAGCGGGGTGCGGGGTGAAAATGAACTGAGATATTTCCTCGATTTTGGTGGTCGTCCCCTTCAGTACGAGCGCTACCGCCTGCGGATTCCCTCTAGCAAAATAGAAACTGGCGTATCCGAGTTTATTGTTGCCTATCCAGATTACTTCGATGGCATTATCGATCCGGGGGCGATCGAGCTTTCAGTCCGGGGAAGAACAGTTCCTATTGAGGCGGTATTAGACCAAGAATCCCGACGGATTCAAATTTTTCCCACGGAAGTCGTGGTTTCTGGTAGCCCTGTGGAAATTATCCTCAGTAACGTCAAAAATCCCCAGTACGGCGGTACTTTCTACTTTGAAGCCTTCGCCAATTCTCCCGGAGATATTCCCCTGTCTCGCTATCTAGGCACTTGGATTATCACGATCGGCGGCAATTAAGCTCCTAAGGCACAGGCAGAAAAGACACATGGGCAAAAATAATCTTCCAGCCTTGGGGGAATTTGTACCAAGTTTGGCTCTGCCTGCCGTATCGGGTCGTGCCGTCGATATTTCGTTTAAATTCCAAAACTATTGATGCAGTATCTTCCCCGATCGTCACCACCTTAAGTTTAATTATCTCTCTCTCTAAATTTACTGCTGGTCGCCCTTGGCGAAACTCTCGAATCTCTGCAATGCCGTACAGATTTTCCGTTGCCCCCAGCCTGATCACCTCTGGAGAGTCCCAAAATAGCCGATCCATGGTGGGAATATCATTAGTACACAGAGCAGTTTCGTACTCCATATAGAGGGCAGTTAACTCGGCAACAAGGGCAGGATTGTTAATTTCTGGCATGGTGTTTATTTCTGGAACCTAGTGTTAAAATTCTTAAAGCTAAAGATACCAGCTTTTCGATCGTCCACCGATGAGAATTTACCCAGGTTTTAGGTTTTACATGGTTACATCATTCCAGAATAGCTCCCCGCCTTCATCTAGCAATATTCCTGAAGATTTCGGTTATCGAGGATTAATCATTGGACTCATAGTTATTGGGACATGGGCGGTAAGTATAGGGTTCCTATTTACCATTGATGTCAGCCAGACCCCCTTTTACCTGATAATTCCCGCCATGCTCTGGCAAATTTTTCTCTACACTGGTTTATTCATCACCGCCCACGATGCCATGCATGGGGTAGTCTTGCCTCAGAATAAGACTGTTAATGATCTAGTAGGTAATGTTGCTGTTAAAATTTACGCCTTATTTGATTACCAAAAACTAGTCAAAAAAACACTGGGAACACCACTATCATCCTGCTAGTGCCGGAGACCCAGACTACCACGAAGGAACTCACAAAAACTTTTTTATCTGGTACGCAAAATTCATGGGAACCCACTGGAGTTGGTGGCGAATTTTGGGCTTGAGCTTGCTCTACAACGTGATCAAATCCCAACTGCATATTCCCGATGACAATCTCACCCTATTTTGGGTCTTACCTTCCCTGCTCAGTTCAGTACAACTTTTCTACTTCGGCACGTACCTGCCCCATCGAGAGCCCGCCGAAGGTTACAGCGACGACCACCGAACCACCAGCAGCTACCGTCCTCTCTGGTTATCGTTTATCACCTGCTATCACTTCGGCTACCACTGGGAACACCACGAGTATCCCCTCCTCCCTTGGTGGCAGTTACCCAAAGCAAGAAGAACTCTTTTACCTGATTAATTTAACGTGAATTCGGTTTAAGTAAAAGCTTTGACCTTGAGCCTAGAGACGTTCCCTGAGCGAAGTCGAAGGGATAGTTTGCCGCCATACAATGAAAATAAGCGATCGAAGATTTGTGGCGGGGTTTTGGCTAAATTCGACGACCCTCAGCCAGCGATGAGGGCTGTGATTTTCGTAAGATGAGATTAGGGTTATTTCTTATTCCAAACTCACGTTAAGTTAAGAAGATAATTCTTTTAGCTCTTCCATCAAGTCTACGCCCCTTGAAGTGCCGAGGCGAGTCGCTCCGGCGGTGATTAGTTCTGCGGCTTGGGCATAGGTTTTGATGCCTCCAGAGGCTTTGATACCCACGGCTCCGCCGGTGATTTCTTGCAGGAGGCGGATATCGGCAACGGTGGCTCCTCCCCGCCAGCCCGTACTAGTTTTCAGGAAAGCAACTCCCGCATCTAGGCAGATCGCCGCCGCCAACTGAATTTCATCGGGGGTTAATAAGCTGGTTTCGAGGATCGCCTTCACTGGTCGATCGCTCTCCTCGCAGATCTGTGCAATATCTTGATAGACTTCTTCTTTCTTCCCCGCCTTCAGCCAGCCTAAATTGATCACCACATCTAATTCATCGGCTCCTTTATCTACCGCTTCTTGGGCTTCGTAAAGTTTGGTACTAGAAGTTGTTGCTCCGGTGGGAAAACCAATGACCGTACATACTTTGGGTTGTTTGCCATGGAGGAGTTGGGCGGCTTGATGGACAGCACTGGGATAGACACAAACGGCGGCAAAGTGGTAGCGATCGGCCTCTTCGCAACATTGAAGGATCATATCTGGGGTAGCACAGGGATCAAGAAGAGAATGATCAATAAAGGGGGCAAGATTGATAAGTTGTTCCATCGGATTTTGAGAGGGATTTTTTTGAGAAGAAATTCTTGAAGGGAATTGGAGAGGAAGTTATTTATGAACTGGGGGCAGAAATTAGTTAAAGGATTCAAGGGATTAGTGGGAGCTTTGGTTTTTTATACCCGCTTGCCTATTTCTGCCAAGATTCCCTACGAGATCGATCGCATCGGGCGGTTTGCTCCGGTGGTGGGTTTGCTCTTGGGAAATCTTTTGTTGATTGGGGATAGGGGGTTGGCATGGTTGGAGGTTGGCAGTTTCAGTCGGGCGGTTTTATTGGTTTGTCTGTGGTGTTTGCTGACGGGAGGTTTACATTTAGATGGAGTAATGGATACGGCGGATGGATTGGCAGTGCAGAATCCTCAACTCCGGCTCCAAGTGATGCAAGATAGCCAGACGGGCGCTTTCGGGGTGATGGCTGGAGGATTGCTACTGCTGCTAAAGGTAGCATTTTTAACAGATTTAGAATACAACAATACATCTCCTTATAGTTTAAGACTCTGGGCGTTGGTAATGGCTCCGGTGTGGGGTCGGTGGGGACAGGTGCTGGCGATCGCTTGCTATCCGTACCTGCGACCAACGGGGAAAGGGGCTTTTTTGAAGGCAGAAATGCAGTTGCCTATAGATTTTCTCTGGGGTGCAGGATGCCTAATCTTCCTCACGGGGCTACAAATCTGGGGGATGGGGAACTGGGTATTGGGGATGGGTCTATTGCTCGGCGGTGGGACGATCGCTTGGGGAGTGGGTTATTGGTTCCATAGTCGTCTGGGAGGACACACGGGGGATTCCTACGGGGCGGTGGTGGAGTGGACGGAGGTGGCTTTTTTGGGGTTGGTGCTGGTAGTTGAGGTGGTGGTCGATCGATTTACCTAAAAAATAATTTACTCAAAAATCAAGGTGAACTGTGATAATTTGTCAAAATCCAGAGAACTTAATTCCTGAAAGTGGGTCTTGGGTGTCCTATATATTGGTTAGCAGTGATGGATAAGAAAAGTGTTTGATCGAGAAAATGGTGCAAAATCAAAAAATTTATAGGATTTAA
>JAAUUE010000399.1 GCA_012031635.1 Coleofasciculaceae cyanobacterium SM2_1_6
AGTAAAGGTGAGTTTTGTTACCCATTTACTCTGCTTGTAGCCCAGTTTAATCAGGGAAGCGAGGCGGAGGGGAGCACCATTTTCTACGGGGAGGGGTTGCCCATTTTCTGGTATGCCATGAGGGTCTGGGGATGGAGAGCCGAGTCTAGATCCCAGCTTTCGTAGTAGCCATCAGCAGAAGTAAAGTAGACATAGCGAGCCGCAGGTTTGGGTTGCACCAAAAGAGCCAAATCTCGAATGCGAATCCCGCCCCATTGGACGATCGCCGCCCAGCCTTCTACACACACATGGCGAATAATCATGGAAGTCAGGGGCAGACGTTGGATTTCCTGCATACTAAATTCCATCGGTTTGGCTACTTCCCCATCAATGGCAAGGCGGAAGGTTTGGGGATCAATCTGGGGGGTTTGATCAAAGGTATTTATCAGTAGGGCTTCAGGCTGGATCGCACTGGGGGGAAATTCTGGGACAGGTTGGTTCGGGTTCAGAATAAGAGATTCGACACTTTGATTTAGGGGTTCAGAAATTTGGTTGACTTCACGACTCAGGAAACTAGAACCACAACCATTTAATAAAAACGCAGCAGCAGATAAGCCAGAAAGTTGCAATAGTTGCCGCCGACTGAGGGCATTATGTTTAATCTGTGGGGGTTCAGGGATGTATGGCATAGAGTTTGTGGGGAAATTTTAAGTAGGGCAGGTAGTTAACAGTTATCAGTTATCAGTTATCAGTTATCAGTTATCAGTTATCAGTTAATAGCTAATAAGCATCCTGAAAGAACTTCAGGGGAAACTTAAAGAGACTAGATAAACATGGATTTAACTAGGCGATCGCCCCCGACTCGCAGAGAGAGGATGGAATGCACCAAAGAAAACAACAGTACGATCGGCACACTAATAAAATGAAATACTCTTAATATCTGCCAGTCATTGCCAAATAGGAACACAATGCCGTGAAACTGAGCAGGTTTATACATCCCCAAACCCGTAAGTAAAGCCATGAGGAGGACGGGAATAATAATTGTGTAAGCGAGGCGATGCCAAGAATAATTTTTTCGTTTGGGGTTATTGCTGACTTGAATTGCCTTAAGATCTTGGGAACTGACAAAACGGTGTTGCCAACGACGAGTTACGAAGATGTAAATTCCATAGGCAAGGAGATTGAGAGAAAACAACCACATGGCGGCAAAGTGCCAATGTCTGCCCCCTGCAAGCCAACCACCGAGGGTGACAAGAGCCGGAAAAGTCCAGCCGCCTCGCCCGCCAAATACCGGATTAGCATTATAAATCTGCAATCCACTAGTGATCATCAAAACGAGACTAATAATATTCAACCAATGAAAAGCCTTAATAAATAGGGCTTGTTTCGGCAGTTTGGCAGCTTTAGCTTTGGGAGCTTTGGGAACTTTGGGGGCTTGGGGTTCTTGAGAGTCTTCCATGGTATTAGAGGAGATTAGAGGTTTACTAACAGTTAGTTGTCAATGAGTTGTCAATGAGTTAATGAGTTATCAATAGAGGCAGAGCAGGAAAGAAGGGGGCTAACCAGAGTTGAACCTTGATATCCCAGCCGAGGAGAATGGCGATCGCCGTCCCAACGATGACTACACCACCGACTTTCTGGAGATTTTGACTCTGGGAACGTAGAAATGATAATTGCTGACCAAGGTATTTACTCAAATGTCTGCCGCCATAGGCGATCGCTAACAAAGGTAGGGCTGCCCCACCACCGTAGGCAAGTAACAATCCAAAGGCTTCCCTGATTTGTCCCTCCACCGCCGCTAGGGTAATAATACTCCCCAAAACTACCCCAGCACACGGAGTCCAGAGCCAACCGAGATAAACCCCTAACCAAAATTCTCCGAGGAGGCTACCTGCGGGAAAAATCTCCCTCGGCTGACCCCAACGGGGCAAGTAACTAAATAGTTGGTAGCTTTTTTGGGGAAAGATTGCCAAGACTCCTAAAATAATCAAAAAGCTCAGGGCAGCCCACCGGAGAAAGTTTGCTAACCCCGTTACCCAATTGGCTGTGATGCCGAGCAGACTGCCGACCATGGCAAACCCAAGGGCTAATCCAGTCACCAGAGCCACTGGACCGAAGGGATGACTCCGTAGCGATCGACTGACAACGATCGGCAGTACTGGCAAAACACAGGGAGAAAGAGTGCTAAGAACTCCGGCGGCAACAGCAAGGGCGATCGAGAGGTTATTCGCCATGGATTTACCCCAAGAGTTGATTAATTTTTGCCTCTGTTTCCGTATAGGCTCCTTCCCCAATGTGGTCATAGCGGAGATTGCCCTGGCGATCAGCTAGAAAAAGATGGGGCCAGTACTCGTTTTTGTAGGCTTTCCAAGTTTGAAAACCGTTATCGATCGCTACTGGGTAAGTAATGTTGTACTGCTCTAGAGCTTGCTTAACATTACTCAAGTCTCGCTCAAAGGCAAACTCCGGCGTATGTACTCCAAGGATGGTTAATCCCCTAGCTGCATACTGTTGATGCCATTTCACTAAATAGGGCAGAGTCCGCTGGCAATTAATACAGGCAAAAGTCCAAAATTGCAATAAGACGACAGAACCTTGGAGAGAGGCGATCGACAAAGGTGGAGAATTTAGCCAAGCCTCAATCCCTTGCAACTCTGGCATTCTCACCGCTTCTTGAGCAGCATTAGGCTGGGAATTGGGGGCAACAGAATTTACATCAGGAATTACAGGAGCCAAGTTGGGAATTAAAGTATCAGAGCCATTAGTTCCCGAAAAGCGACTGAGGGCAAAGGCTCCACCAGTTCCCACTAGCCCCAATCCTAAATACCATAAGGCTCTTCGTCGATCGAGAATTTTTTTCTGCACTGTGACTCCTGAAGTAGAGAGAATTAAAACCCGGAAACTCTTTAGATTTAGGGTAGATTTCTGCTCAAAAAATCCTTGCTCAAGAAACCTAACCCTAAGACACCACAGAGTAACAAAACCGAGCTAAACTAGGGACTCTTCATGGCATCGGGAGATTTCATGGCATCAGGAGATTTCATGGCATCAGGAGCCGTGTTAGATGCAGGGCTAGAGCAAGCATTCAGACCTACAGTGAGAGTACAAAGGGCAGTTAAACAAATAGCTTTCCAATTCATAATTTTTCCTTGTTTTTCCTTAAGAGTTCTGGGGGAATTTAGTTTGAATTCACCATCTTTATTGGTTTCCCTACTAATACGAGCTAACCCAGCGATCGGATTAAAATTATTTTTGGAAATTCTTTAGGAAAATTTTTCTAGCTCTGGCAAATGTTAACTAAAGCAGCGAACTATTAAGGAATTTGAAGTTATTGGCAGTTTCTGGAGAAGCATAGCAAACCCCAAGGTAAAATATCTCTCAAACTTTCAATTTCCGGTAATCCTAAAGAAATTAAGTATGTCTCCGCACTGCGAGGGATATGCTGACCCAAAAATCATTACCTTTTTAGGATTGCTAATTTACCCTCATATACAAAAAAACAGCAAGGAGCCGTTATCCTATGTCTCATAGCGTCAAAATCTACGATACCTGCATTGGCTGTACTCAATGCGTCCGTGCTTGTCCCCTAGATGTGCTAGAAATGGTTCCCTGGGATGGTTGTAAAGCAGCACAAATTGCTTCTTCACCCCGCACTGAGGATTGTGTAGGTTGCAAGCGTTGCGAAACAGCCTGCCCCACGGATTTCCTCAGCATCCGGGTCTACCTAGGTGCAGAAACAACTCGGAGTATGGGACTAGCCTATTAACTAGCCTATTAAGAAATCCCAGAGTCTCAGACCACCTCAAGGTACTGGACTTGGGAATTTTAATTATCTGCCACACGTATCAAAAAAACAGCTTAGATTCCTAGGAGGGAACCGCCCTCCAAAGAAGATTTGTGGGGAAAGAGATTCCCCTTATTTTTGTT
>JAAUUE010000400.1 GCA_012031635.1 Coleofasciculaceae cyanobacterium SM2_1_6
GCACTGGCAGCACAGTCCATCCCCCCACAAAATCCATCATGGAGGACAATCAGGGAACCGGGATGTGTTTGACGGTAGACTCTCTGGGCAACTTTGGTAATACCGGGGCGAGTCCAGTCTTCGGGAACCACACTCCACATCACCGGACGGTAATCCCATTGAAGCAAAAGTTTCAATGTTTTGGGGGTAAATATCCCGTTGGGGGGACGCACATCCCGGAGCGTTGCGGGGTCAAGCCCACAGGTGTCACTAATAATTTGCTGGGTTTGCCGGAGACTAGACTGGAGTTCTGAGGGGGTAAGGCAGGGAAAGTTGCGATGCTGATAGCCATGCAAGCCAATCCAATGCCCTTGTTGGACTACCGCTTGGGCGATCGAGCCATACCTTTCTACGCAAATTCCTAACCAGAAAAAACTCGCCGTAACCCCGTAGTCAGCCAACACATTTAATAGTGGCAGAGTATGGTCGGGATGGGGACCATCATCAAAGGTCAGGGCAATGTATTTTCCTTGTCCAGATCCAGACCACAAACAGCCGGGAAACAGACGATGTAAAACCTGATAGATCAGGGGATAAACTGGCGCAAACTGTATCATAGCTGGGTTATGTCTAATTTTTGGGAATAGCTTCTTAGAGGATGTCTGAAAAGGGATGATCTGTATTGTTTCGTACTCAGAGATCCCCCCTAGCCCCCTTCAAAAGGGGGGAACCAGATTCAAAGTCCCCCTTTTTATAGGCTTTGCCTTCCCGTAGGGTAGGGGGATTTAGGGGGATCAAAACTTTTGCCACCCACAGTAAGACTTTTCAGACATCCTCTAACTTTTAACTTCTAACTTTCAACTTTCAACTTTCAACTTTTAACTTTTAACTTTCAACTTTCAACTTTCAACTTTCAACTTTCAACTTTCAACTTTCAACTTTCAACTTTCAACTTTTAACTTTTAACTTTTAACTTTTAACTTTTAACTTTTAACTTTTAACTTTTAACTTTTAACTTTCTACGTAATATCCCTAATCGCCACCCCAGCAAAAATCAAAAATAATACTCCCCCTAAAATTGTGATGGTTTTCTCAGAGATTTTCCCGGCAATGAGTCGTCCGCCAAAGACGGCAATTACGGTACAAAGGGCATGACCACAGACAGACCCTAGGGTGACTCCCCAAGGATTTTTGGCCGCGGCAAGGGCAACGGTGGCAATCTGGGTTCGATCGCCCCACTCTGCCAGAAAAGTCAAGCTAAAACCTTGGATAAATATTTTCACCAAAGGAGTCTGCCAAAATTCTCCTAGTTTTTTCTGGTTGATCTGGGATTTTTGTAGAGATTGATCTAGAGATTGATCTACAGGTTGATCTACAGGTTGATGTAAAGGCTGATCCATGGCTGAATTAACCATTTCTGCTGCTTCTTTCACCTCGGAGTTGTTGGCATAGCCTTTCCCTTGGAAAATCGATTTATTTTGCATCTGCAATCCGTCATAGATCAGCTTGATCCCAAACCCCAGAAACAAGACAATCTCCGCATACTTGATATACATAGCCGGGAGCAGGGATACTACTTGCCCAAATAGCACAGAAATCACCGTCATCAATGCCAACGCTGTCAACACTGCCCCAAATACTAACAACCGGGAATAACGCATTGCCAAAATCACCGCAATAAAAAAAGTTTTATCTCCTAATTCTGAGATAGTAATCAACGTCAAGCCAGCAGTAAATGCTTCGAGCATATTTTCCTATTTTTATTACCTAGAGCCATTAATTTCTAGTTATTTATACAGCTACTAACTGCCATCAAACTAAATTTAATTATTTCATTATTAGCAAAAAGAAATAGCCATTTTTATCTCATAGTTATCTCATAGTTTCTTCATAGTTAGAAGTAGGAGGTAAGGGGAGGTACAGGGAGGTAAGGGGAGGTAAAGAATATGGAGGTTAATTGAGGTTAATGGGGTTTGGTTGGGTTGGCAAGTTAAGATATAGAGATAAAATCTAGGAAGCGAGGAACTGTTGCCCCCATGAACCCAGTAGATTATTTGAGAATTAGCTTGATCGATCGCTGTAATTTTCGCTGCCAATACTGTATGCCAGAGGAGGCGGAACTCGAATATATTCTGCAACAGCAACTCCTGAGTTCCTCAGAACTGCTCACCTTGCTAGAGGAAGTGTTTATTCCCCTTGGGTTTCATCGCTTTCGTCTCACAGGGGGAGAGCCATTGCTGCGTCCGGGGGTGGTGGATTTGGTGCGATCGATCGCCAATCTCCCCGGCACGGAAGACCTATCCATGACTACCAATGGTTTTCTCCTGGCAGGGATGGCAACAGATTTATACGAAGCGGGGCTACGGCGGATTAATATTAGTCTGGATTCTCTGGATTCCGCCACCTTTGAGCAAATTATTGGCAATCGGGGTAAAGCTCGCTGGCAGCAGGTCTGGGCGGGGATTCTGGCGGCGCATCAAGTGGGTTTTGATCCCTTGAAATTAAATGTAGTGGTGATTCCGGGGATCAATGACCAAGAAATTCTCAAGCTGGCGGCGCTGACCATCGATCGACGCTGCACGTGCGTTTTATTGAATTTATGCCCATTGGTAACAGCGAGCTATTTCAAGAACGGGCATGGATTCCTTCGGCGGAACTCCGGCAACAGATCAGGAATCACTGGGGCTTGACTGATCAGTTAACTGGGGGCGAAGTCCGGGGGGCGGGGCCTGCCGATGTGTTCCAGATTCCCGGAGCCTTGGGAACTGTGGGGTTTATTAGCCAAATGTCTGAATGTTTCTGCGATCGCTGCAACCGGATGCGCCTCTCCGCCGATGGTTGGCTCCGCCCCTGTCTGTTGAATGAAACTGGCGAAATCGATCTCAAAACCTCCCTCCGCCAAGGAGTCAGCACCACCAAGCTCCGGCAACAGGTAGCCCAACTCCTGATGCTCAAACCAGAAATCAACTACAAAGAAAGAACCTCTGGCATTACTAATCCTTCTAGTTCTTACCATCGCACCATGTCTCAGATTGGCGGCTAATGAGGATACTTGAAAAAGTTTCTAGCGACTAAAATCGTTACTACAAGGAGCTAAAATTTGGCGGCTAAAGTTGCTAGTTAAATTAAGTAGTTTTGGTAAACTTTTTCACCGTGCTAATCAAATCAGCCTCGTTGATGGGTTTCTGCAAAAAAGCATCTGCTCCCAGCATTGTTCCCCACGTAATATCTACGGGCGTAGACTTTGTAGAGCAAATTACCACAGGGATATCCTTGGTTTCTGGACTTTTCTTTAGATCTCGGCAAAACTCAAACCCACTCTGCCCCGGCAAAATTACATCCAACAAAATTAAATCTGGGCGCTGTTGCATTACTTTTGGTTGAGCCTGTTCTACGCTACCAGTATTAATTACGGCAAAGCCAGCACTCTGTAAACAAGCAGTAATAGTTTTGCTTTCAGTAATCCCGTCTTCAACAAGGAGAATAGTTTTCATAGAAGTTGGTAATTATTTAGTAGTCTTTAGCTAATTAGAGAAACGTTGATTTTGCTATTTCTAATACTTCAGCAAAACTTCCTTTGAGAAGATCAGGGCATCGCAGAGATTGCTGGGAGAAGTGGCATTAAATTAATAAATAAATCTCTTTTTGAATAGTAACATTCTTTTAGGATGGTGCGGCTTTTATATATTTTTGGATAGTCGCAAGGAGCTTGTCTAGTTTGGCTGGTTTTGTCAGAAAGTCTGTTGCCCCCACCATCTTGGCTCGGACTCGATCGACCAGCCCATCATTCCCGTCAAAATCACCACTGGTGTGTCATGAAACAAAGAGATTCTGCGGATTTGCGCACAAATTTCATAACCATTGGCAACGGGCATAATTAGATCCAAAAAATCAAATCCAATGGTTTGGTAC
>JAAUUE010000401.1 GCA_012031635.1 Coleofasciculaceae cyanobacterium SM2_1_6
CCTTCTCCCTAGGGAGAAGGGGAGTAAGAGGAAAGTCCCTCTCCCTAGGGAGAGGGATTTAGGGTGAGGGTCATGATTCACGCAAGAGGTCTAGTGAACCCTGAAGTTATTTAGTATGGCATTACCAACTTATGACATATTGGAATAAAAGTGGAAGTACCAGCCTTTAGACCTAATCGGGGTGTTACCCTAAGTATTGCGAAGAGGCTGACCTCAAGTAACCCACCCTAGAAATTATGCCTAGAAACTATGCCTAGAAATTATTCCTAAAAAACTATGGTGACGCTCCTCTTTTCGGCAATTTAATATTTCAAGTAAGGAGAAATAGAACGTAATGAATACTCTCAGTACAGCAGTTTCTGCGAATAATACAGAGTTTGGTGGTCGGATGTTTGTCTATGAAGTTGTTGGTTTGCGCCAAAATCAAGCCAGCGATCGAGCCAACTACTCCATCCGCAAAAGTGGCAGTGTATTCATCACTGTAGCCTACAATCGGATGAATGAAGAAATGCGCCGGATTGCCCGGTTGGGAGGAAGAATCCTCAGCATCAAGCCCCTAGCTAGTCCGGCAGAATTTATCCCTAATGGTTCTGTTCTAGCATCTTCTCCAGAAATTCCCCAAGAAGCACCGACAGCAGTAACTCCTACGGAGGAACCAGCCAAAGCTGCCAAGAAGGAAAAGCGGGATGTGCCAGTGAATATCTATCGCCCCAATAAACCCTTTGTTGGCAAGTGTCTCAGCAATGAAGAACTTGTCCGGGAAGGAGGGGAAGGAACCGTCCGCCATTTGATCTTTGATCTAGAAGGTAGCGATCTACACTACTTGGAAGGACAAAGTATTGGCATTATTCCCGATGGCGAGGATAAAAATGGCAAGCCCCACAAATTGAGATTGTATTCGATCGCCTCCACTCGCCACGGCGATCGGGGGGATGACAAAACCGTCTCTCTCTGTGTCCGGCAACTGGAGTACAAAGATCCTGAAACCGGAGAAAAAGTCCAAGGGGTCTGCTCTACCTTCCTCCGTAACCTCAAGCCCGGTGATGACCTCAGAATCACTGGCCCCGTCGGCAAAGAAATGCTCCTCCCCGAAGACCCAGAAAGCAACATCATTATGATGGCAACTGGCACAGGTATTGCTCCCTTCCGGGCGTACCTCTGGCGGATGTTCAAGGAAACCCACGCAGATTACAAATTCAAAGGCAAGGCTTGGTTATTCTTCGGAGTTGCCTACACCCCGAATATTCTGTACAAGGAAGAATTGGAAGCCCTCCAAGCCGAGTTTCCCGATCAATTCCGGATTACCTACGCCATTAGCCGGGAGCAGAAAAATGCCGATGGCAGCAAAGTCTACATTCAAAGCCGGATTGCGGAACATGCGGATGAAGTGTGGCAGTGGATTCAAGATGAAAAGACCCATACCTATATCTGTGGACTCAAAGGCATGGAAGGCGGCATTGATGAAGGGCTGTCTGGAGCGGCTGGAAAGTTTGGCATTAATTGGTCTGACTACCAGAAACAACTGAAGAAAGCCGAGCGCTGGCACGTGGAAACCTATTAAGCTGCTTACCCAAGTTTAGGGCTTAGGATTCTTCAGGGGTGGAAACCATGACGGGTTCTTGGTAGAGGGGGACGGTAAAGGTGACAGTAGAGCCTAGCCCTTCTCCCATACTGTAGAAATTAACCACCCCACCCATGGCTTCGATCAGGCGCTGGGAGATCGCTAAACCCAAGCCTGTGCCGCCGTACTGCCGGGTGCGGGAGCCGTCTACTTGGGAGAAAGACTGGAAGAGCCGATCCTGTTTGTCTAGGGATACGCCAATCCCTGTATCTGCCACTTGGACTTTGACAGTGCCGGGAAATTCTTGATTATGAAATTTGACTTTCTTTCTTTGAATTTCCGCCGAAACCGTCACACCGCCTTCGTGGGTAAATTTAATGGCATTTCCAGCCAAGTTTAAGAGAATTTGCAAAAGGCGCTGGTAATTGCCATAGACGACGATCGAGTCCCTAGTGGGGGGAGTTTCAATGATAAAGCTGAGATTTTTCTGCTCTGCTTGATTTTTGATAAAATCTTCTAGATCCCTCATCAGTTCCTCTAGGCGCACTGGGGAGAGATCCAGCTCCATTTTGCCCGCCTCAATTTTGGCAAGGTCAAGAATATCATTGATGAGATTCAAAAGATGGATTGCAGATTTGTGGGCTTCTTGGATAAATTCACTCTGTTCCTCTGGGTCGTCAGCCATCCCTTCTAGGACTAATTTGAGGAATCCAATAATCCCGTTGAGGGGAGTCCGCAGTTCGTGGGAAGTGTTGGCGAGAAATTGGCTTTTGAGGCGGGAGGCTTCTTCGGCCTGGACAATGGCTTCTTGGAGGTCTTTGTAGAGGGTGGCATGGGCGATCGCTGTCCCCACTTGGTCGGCGAGGTCGGCAACTAGATCAATCTCCGCCACGCTCCACAGCCGCCGTCGATCGCACTGCTGCAAACTAATCAAGCCATTGGGTTCATTCTGATAACAGGTCGCCACTAGCATCTCCGACTGCTGATCAAAAGTATCGGGAGTATCGAGGCTGATCTGCTCCATAACCACGGGTTCCCGCCGCAGGAGAGATTGGTGCAGGTATTCGTGTTCGGTGAGGTTCATGCGCTGTCCAATCACGGAGCGAAAAGGCTCTTGGACGTACTCAGCTTGGACTTGGAGTTTCTTGGTTTCTCGATCGTAGGTGTAGATCAAACAACGATCTACCCCCAGAGCTTCCCCCAAACTATTCACTGTCTGATGCCAAATGGTATCTAGGTCGAGGGTACTGCGAATCTTTTTGGCAATTTTCGTGAGGAGCTTATAGTAGGGATCCTGTCCCAAGAGCATTTCTGCTTCTTGTCCAGCTACATTAGTTAGATAGGGAACTTGACGACCCATAACTAATACCTTGTCAGTACTGCCATCTATACCCAAAATTGGGGCAATCACCAAATCAAACAAGAACTTTTGCTCTTGGTAGCCAAACTCGTACTGACAGCGCTTAGGTAACTGTCTAGAGAGAACCAGCCGGATTCTTTCACGGTAAGAATCTAGGGCAATGGGGCTAAAGGTATTTACCATCAGTTGTCCCTGAATTTGCTCAGGGAATAGACCATACTTTTCAGCTTCTTGCCAGTAAAAAGAGAGGTAACGTCCAGTAGCGTCTTGAGTAAATACTACTTCAGACGCCAGACCCTCTAGCAGGATTGCATTATTCAGGGCAGGGGCAGTTTGCATGGGCATATTCCTAGGCGTGGGTACTTGAGCAACTGGAAAATTAAGAGGATAGAGAGGAAAAGCCAAAAACTTTTCTTAAAAACCTTCCTTAAACATATTAACTAAAATATATTAACTAATCATTCCATTCGCCGCGGGGGGGGACAGGAGGATTTCGATCGAGATATCTGGTTAATTCCTGCTCTCGATCGCGCTCGCCCCGGAGCACTGCCGGACTGCCGTCTCAATGATCTTGCTGGGGTCGTTGGTCAGATGCTTTAGCTGCTCTAATAATTCCGCATCCAGATGGATGGAAATTTCTTCCTGGTCGTTGGCCCGAGTAGAAGGAAATGGCTCTTTCATAGATATCCTCAAGTTTACTTAGTAATTATTTTAACAATTCCCGATTTTGCTTTGATATGTAGACGAGAAAACATTAAAATACATTAAGTAAATTCTTTATTACCTGCATTTTATCGACATTTATTATTAAATATTGCGGCTTTGACCTATACAGCTATGACTGACGTTCCTGTTTCCCGAATTCGTAATTTTTCGATCATTGCCCACATCGATCACGGCAAATCAACTCTAGCAGATCGGCTGTTGCAAGTCACGGGGACTGTCGGCGATCGGCAGATGAA
>JAAUUE010000402.1 GCA_012031635.1 Coleofasciculaceae cyanobacterium SM2_1_6
ACCCTCGGTTGGGGTGTTGGTGCTGGTGGTGAAGTCATTGATACCTTTCCCTATTTTGTGGTGGGCGTACTGCACTTGATTTCTGCTGCTGTCCTTGGTTTTGGGGGTATCTACCATGCCATTCGTGGGCCAGAAACCCTAGAGGAGTACTCTAGCTTTTTCGGTTATGACTGGAAAGATAAAAACCAAATGACGAATATCATCGGCTATCACTTGATCCTCCTCGGTTTGGGTGCTTTGCTATTGGTGTTTAAGGCAATGTTCTTTGGCGGTGTCTATGACACTTGGGCTCCCGGCGGCGGTGATGTCCGGGTGATTACAAACCCTACCCTCAATCCTCTGGTCATCTTTGGCTATGTGTTGAAATCTCCCTTTGGTGGTGATGGCTGGATTGTCAGCGTCAACAATATGGAAGATTTGATTGGTGGTCATATTTGGGTTGGCTTTATTTGCATCGGTGGCGGCATTTGGCACATCGCAACCAAGCCTTTTGCATGGGCTAGACGGGCTTTGATCTGGTCTGGAGAAGCCTATCTTTCCTACAGCTTGGGGGCTTTGTCTCTCATGGGCTTTATTGCTGCCTGTTTCGTTTGGTTTAACAATACTGCTTACCCCAGTGAATTCTATGGCCCAACAGGTGCTGAAGCATCTCAGGCTCAGGCTCTAACTTTCTTGATTCGTGACCAACGCTTGGGGGCAAATATTGGTTCTGCCCAAGGTCCAACTGGGCTTGGTAAGTACCTGATGCGATCGCCTACCGGAGAAATCATTTTTGGTGGTGAAACCATGCGTTTTTGGGATTTCCAAGGTCCTTGGCTAGAGCCTCTACGGGGTCCCAATGGTTTGGATCTCAGCAAAATCAATAATGATATTCAACCTTGGCAAGCACGCCGGGCCGCAGAATACATGACCCATGCTCCCCTTGGTTCTTTGAACTCTGTGGGCGGGGTTGCCACCGAAGTTAATGCCTTTAACTATGTCTCTCCCCGTGCTTGGTTAGCATCTTTCCACTTTGTGATGGGTTTCTTCTTCTTGGTTGGTCACCTCTGGCACGCTGGTCGGGCGAGAGCGGCGGTGGCTGGCTTTGAGAAAGGTATCGATCGCGAAACTGAAGCTGTCTTGGCAATGCCAGACCTCGACTAGTAACTTTACTTAGTAAGTAATACTTAGTATTTGTTGATTAATTTCTGTTACAAATTTAACAAATACTTTTATATTCTGGAGATCCCCTGGTTTACACGGGGGGTCTTTTTTATGAAAATGCTATACTGTGATTGTAGGCAAGATTGTAGGAAGCAACTAAAAGTAGAGTATTAAAAATGCCAAAAGATAATCAAAATCTAGGTTGTAGGGAATGTGCCAGTAGTACAGGTCTAGGCTTTGATTTTACAATGGCTTTTCAACCGATCGTCAATACGACGACCCGAGCAATTTTTGCCCATGAGGCTTTAGTCCGGGGTTTGTACCAAGAACCAGCCTCGCAGATCTTTGAGTCCATCAACGATACCAATATCTACCGTTTTGATCAGAGTTGTCGCACCAAGGCGATCGAGCTAGCCGCTAAGCTAAAAATGCAGCCGTTCTTGAGTATTAATTTTCTGCCCAATGCCGTGTACAACCCAGAGCTTTGTATCCGTACAACGCTGGCAGCGGCAGAAACCTATGGGTTTCCTGTGGGGCAGATCATCTTTGAAATTACTGAGGGTGAAAATATTAAGGATAAAGCACATCTGCGGGCGATTGTTGATTATTACAAGGCGAAGGGGTTTAAGACGGCGATCGATGATTTTGGGGCGGGTTATGCAGGCTTAAATCTTTTGGCGGAAATTCAGACGGATCTGATCAAGCTTGATATGGCTCTGATTCGGCATATTGACTGCGATCGCAACCGGAAGGCAATTGTCAAGGGGATTATTCAAGTCTGCCATGAGCTATCAATCATGGTCATTGCGGAAGGGGTGGAAACCTATGCAGAGTTGGAAACCCTTAAAAGCTTTGGAGTGGAACTATTTCAAGGATATTATTTTGCCAAACCAGCATTCCAAGCCTTGGCAGTTGTGCCACCAGAGTTATTAGATAACCTGATGTTTCACCAGTAATTTGAATCTCAAAACTAAACTTTGAAGACTTATTTCTAAAGCTTTCTCAGTGACTGATTTACTAACTAATCTTCTAAGAACGGAGAGGGAGGGATTCGAACCCTCGGTAGGGCATTACTGTTCCTACAACAGATTAGCAATCTGCCGCTTTCGACCGCTCAGCCACCTCTCCAGATTACATTTTTGTATGTTAGCACAGGTTTGCTCAACAATAAATACCCAAACCAATTTTTAATTAAGATTGTGTCAATACTTTACTGGTACTTACGTATAGATTCTACAGGTAGTGTGGGCAATGCCCACCTTACGTCCACTAATAGTGAAATCGAATCAGTCATTAACTACTAGGATGAATTCCCCGGCGTTGGAGTTGTTGAACAAAAAATTCCTCTAGGGTAGGACGGGCGAGGTTAATTTGAATTAGTTTGGCTCCCATCAACCGGAGGCTGCCCAGAAATTCTTGGGGTTCACCTTGGAGATGCCCAAACCATTGCTCCTCATCAAAGCTCAGGTCGGGAACCCAGCGCCGTAAAACTTCCAGATTGCCATCCCTACCCCGGACTTGGTAGGTATCAATGTCTCCGAGGAGGTCAGCCAAAGCTCCTTCACAGATGAGTTCTCCTCGATCGAGGATGCCAATGCGATCGCAAATTTGTTCCACTTCACTCAACACATGGCTATTAAAAAAAATCGTCTTCCCTGCTGCCTTCAAGGATAAAATAATTTCCCGGAGTTGGTAGCGCCCCAAGGGATCCAGCCCCGACATGGGTTCATCAAGGAAAATTAATTCTGGGTCATTAATTAAGACCTGTGCCATGCCGACCCTTTGTAACATACCTTTGGAGTACTGGCGGAGTTGTTTTTTCTTAGCGGTGGCAATTTCTAGCCCTACCAGTTCCAAAAGTTCGGGGATGCGTCGCCGTTGCACTGAGTAGGGAATCTCAAATAGCCCTGCTGCATATTCCAAAAATTCCCAGCCTGTCAGGTAATCATAAAAGTAGGCGTTTTCTGGGAGATAGCCAAGGCGTTGCTTTACTTGCTGTCGTCCTAGGGGTTCCCCCAAGAGTTTGCCCGTGCCGCCACTAGGTCGGACAATGCCCAACAGGGTTTTTAGCAGGGTAGTTTTCCCGGCCCCATTCTGCCCCAGCAAGCCAAAGGTTTCCCCTCGATACACCGTCAGGGTACAACTTTTGAGGGATTCGATGGTTTGGTTCAGCCAGAACCCGGTGCGATAAACTTTCTGGAGTTGTTGAATTTGAATCGCTGGCACGGACTCTAGGGTATTTTTTTCTAACCTAGGGTAGGGGAATTCAGGAGCATCCATAGGGTCGAGCTTTGATGGGGACTAAAATAATAGAAAATGGTTCACACTGTCGTGTTTCAAATCTCCTAAGACTTCCGCAAGGCTGACACAACTGGCATATTTTGGTTCTGCTAGTAGAAACAAAGTATGGAGGTTGCTATTACACCCGTCTGTCAATGCATAAGTTCTATAAAAATTAAACTTTGACGATATGAATATTGAGTATCGTAATTGATACTCTGACATTGATCAAGAAGGTAGAAGAGAAAACAGCAATTCTTCTAAGAAACCTGTTCAACCTTAGCCAAGCTCAAATCCACGCTTTTGAGACTCTGATTAGACAAGGGCAGTATTCCTCCCCAGAAGAAGTTTTTGATGTTGCCTTACTTTCATTAATTAGACCTCTTGCGTGCATCATGACCCTCACCCTAAATCCCTCTCCCTAGGGAGAGGGACTTTCCTCTTACTCCCCTT
>JAAUUE010000403.1 GCA_012031635.1 Coleofasciculaceae cyanobacterium SM2_1_6
TCCTGTTGTTGGAGTTGCCGCACCAGATCCCAGATTTCGTAGCGGGCTTCCAGGTCTAAACCTGTGGTTGGTTCATCAGGATCAGTAATTTGGGTTGATGGACAAGGGCGATGGCAATATTCAAGCGGCGCTGCATTCCCCCGCTCAGGTTTCCACGGGACTAGTGGCTCGATCGAGCAGATTCACTGCCTCCAGACAATACTGCACCCGGAGCCGCCGTTGCTTGGGAGATAAACCATAAATTTTGGCAAAAAAATCTAGATTTTCCCAGCAGCTTAGGGCTTTGTAGAGAAGATTATCTTGGGGAGCCACGCCCAAAAAAGCTTTTGTTGCCGCCGAAAGAGGCTGATTATTAATTTTAATCATACCCCGGTCTGCCTGTAGGAGGTTGCAGAGAATATTAATAGTTGTGGTTTTCCCCGCACCATTGGCTCCCAGTAAGCCATAGACTTCACCGGGTTGAATATGTAGGTTTAGGTCTGCCAAGACTAGTCGAGAGCCGTAGGCTTTATAAAGGTTTTCTATGTGCAACACAAATTAAGAGGGCGGGTTAAGAGAAGGATTTAAGATGGCTGGGGTTCAATTGTCCTGATTATATTCCCGATCGTATTTACTTCCCCATTATTATTGCATCTAGCCTTGAAGACTGCTCAAAACTAATTCAAAACTAATTCAAAACTAATTTACTTGTCTCTAATTGTCTCTAATTGTTTCCAAACTTTTAGGGCTTACGCAAAATAAGGTTTTATCCACTGTTAGTAGGGGTATGGTGGGCATTGCCCACCTACATCTAGAGCCTGTGCGTAAGTCCTGATTTTATCTAGGTAAAATGCCCATTGTCATAGTTGGGGTGTAGTTACTACTATGTAATTATTTTATGTGTAATTATTTTATGTAATTTTTATCGAAAAATTGTTCTGTATCTTTGAAGTTAAACTCAAATGTAGCTTTCAGTAATATTAAAGTTTAGGTTGGAAATTTTTATGGGGATATCCAAGAAACTGAGCATAATTATTAGTTTGGTTAGCCTTAGTCCATTTTTCAGGACATTAACCTTACATCCTCTCCCAGTTGCGGCGCAACCAATCCCTGCTAATGATGGGACAAGGACTGTTGTAGTTCCCAATAATAATACCTTTAATATCACTGGCGGTACTCTGTCGGGCGATCGAGGAAATCTCTTCCATAGCTTTAATCAATTTAACCTAGGACAAAATCAAGTCGCTAATTTTATTTCCCAGCCCGGAGTTAACAATATTCTCGGACAAGTTGTGGGGGGCAATCCTTCCTCGATTAATGGGCTGATCCAAGTCACCAATGGCAGGGCAAATTTATTTTTAATTAATCCCGCCGGGATTGTCTTTGGGCAGAATGCCAGCTTAAATGTTCCCAGTAGCTTTCTTGCCACCACTGCTGGGGCTGTTGGGTTTGGGGCGAATCAATTTAGGGTAGATGGAAATAATAACTATGCCAACTTAAATGGGAACCCTAATAATTTTATTTTTCCGGCGGTGGGCAGCATTAACGGCAGTGGCTTGGTTCTGAGTAGTGAGCAAAATTTTCCCTTAATCCCAGAACCGAGACCTAATATTCTTCAGGGTTCTGGGACTCCAGAAATAGTGGGACGGGTCGATCGAGTATTTCGACTATCTAGACCGGGAAATATTTTGAGTTTAGAAGTCAACCCCGCAGCCTTTTGTCAAAAGATTGGCTCCTGTCCTAACGGTGTTCCCCCAGCTAACTGGTCATTGCCTGCCACAGAGTTACCCCGCTTATTAACCATGGGAGTTGACACGGGGGCTGGTAATACTATGGCTCCGGCGGCTTCTCCTACTTCTGGGGCAAGGGATTCTGCCATGATTGGGAATAATTTACCCGCCCCTGCAACGATGGCGAGAAACCCGATGAATGGTGGAGCCTTACCCGGTGGTAATGGGGGTCTGGTGTTGGAAAACGCTGCCCTAATGGGAGGCGATCGCCAGATAGTTAATTTCCGACAAAACCAAGCAAATCTGGCAGCCTTGCCGGGAACTACCCCCGGTAGTCCCATGAGTGGCGGGATGTCTAATGCTAGGGTTGGTGGAGTTGGCAATATTCCCGGTGGTGGCTTAGGTGGCAGCATGGGAGAGAGTCCCAGCAGAATCGGCGGGGATGGTGTACCAAGGAGCAGGTTAGTTGGTGGGGAAGTCCGACAAATTGCACCGGGAGAAAATACTCCGGGGAACATTGCTGGGGTTGAGCCGGGAAATCCCTTCATCAGATTAAGAATGATGGCTGGAGAAGCGGGTAATGAGCCGAGAAATATGCCTAGGGAAACTCCAGAAAGTGATCCCAATGCTCCTAGGGCAATGATTCCTGGAGCTTTGCCCGTTGCTGGAGCCATGCCATCGTCCGTCGGGGGAAACAATATGTTTTTGGCGATCGCTGCCCAGGAATCCCGGTTAACGGGGGAGTTTAATAACTTTTTGAATCGATCGCTCTCCGCCCAAAACCTAAACCCCCTGACTCCCCAACGGGAATTGAACCCCCTCGAAATTCAAGAAATCCTCGCCGATAATCAAAACCAAACCAATGTGAAATCTGGGGTTGTTTATCTAACTTTTACCGCTCAAGTTGCGGGAACCAAATCTGCCAATGATCTCCTCGAAGTTGTGATGTTGACTCCCGGTGGCACCGCCCTCCGCCAGACGATTACCGGAGCCACCCGGAGCAAAGTCCTCGCCACTGCCCTCAATTTTCGGAGCAAAATTACCAGTCCCACCCGTTCCCAGTCAGATTTTCTGCCAGAAGCCCAGCAACTCTATCAATGGTTCATTGCTCCCCTAGAAGCCCAACTCCAAGAAGCAGAAATTAACAATCTAATTTTAATTACCGACGGCGGGTTGCGTTCTCTGCCCATGGCGGCAATCCATGATGGGCAAGGGTTTTTAATCGATCGCTACAGTATTACCCTCGTGCCGACTTTGAGCTTGACCAATCTCACCTATCGGGATATCCGCGATCGCAAATCCTCGCCATGGGAGCCTCCCAATTTACCGATAAAGACCCCCTGCCGGCGGTGCCGTTGGAATTGCAAGGTATTTTGGGCAAGATCGGGGGGCAGTACTTCCTAAATGAGAGCTTTACCCTCGACAATCTCCGCCGCCAGCGCCAAGAGCAACCTTTTCAAATTATCCACCTCGCTACCCATGCGGTATTTGCCCCCGGTGATCAGCGCAACTCCTACATTCAGCTTTGGGATAGTCGCCTCGGCATCGATCAGTTACGCCAATTGGGTTGGAATGATCCCCCGGTGGATTTGTTGGTTTTGAGTGCCTGTGATACGGCGATCGGCGATGAGCAAGCGGAGTTGGGGTTTGCGGGCTTAGCCATCCAAGCGGGGGTGAAATCTGCCCTCGCCAGTTTGTGGTCTGTGAGTGATGAGGGAACCTTGGGTTTAATGCGGGAATTTTATCGACAGCTAGAACAAGCCCCCATCAAAGCTGAAGCTCTCCGACAGGCTCAATTGGCTATGCTCCGGGGAGAAGTCCGCCTTGAAGATGGCAAGTTATTAACCAGCCAAGGAGCGATCGACCTGCCTCCAGAGTTAGCCAAGTTAGGCAACATAAATCTCAGTCATCCCTACTTTTGGTCTGCCTTTACCCTAATTGGTAGCCCTTGGTAATGTTGATGCTATATAAATAAGTATTCTTTTATTACTGAGGGTAATAGATAAAGATTATACCAAATCCGGTTTTGTTAGTATTCTAATAAGATGAAGTTAATTATGGAGAAAATACTGATGCCTAAAAAAGCCTATTTAGCCACACATTTTCCTATCCACGAACTTAAACAAAAGTATCGTACTACCAAAGACCCTGTAGAAGCAAAAAG
>JAAUUE010000404.1 GCA_012031635.1 Coleofasciculaceae cyanobacterium SM2_1_6
TGATACTCATTCACCCAAGGCAACCCAGATATAGACTACGGCAGAATTATCTTTGGCAAGGATTACATTCAAAATGATAGTGATCCTACAGTAGTTGCTGTGGCTGGAGAAGGAACTCATGGTGATCATATCTTGGGAATTGTGGCAGCAACTCAAGATAATGGGAAAGGGATTGATGGGCTTAACGATGATGCGCCTTTATGGGTGAGTAGTGCGGTGGAATCTGGCAAGTGGGCGGAGGCGCTGGTGGAGTTTGTAGATGCTGCCAAGGCTTCTAATCAACCTAATGCAATTATTAACCTAAGTATTGACCTGAC
The DNA here is from genome assembly GCA_012031635.1 of Coleofasciculaceae cyanobacterium SM2_1_6. Taxonomy (GTDB): domain Bacteria; phylum Cyanobacteriota; class Cyanobacteriia; order Cyanobacteriales; family JAAUUE01; genus JAAUUE01. Next base: position 318 of record JAAUUE010000404.1, read on the forward strand.
CCAAGTTAACCCCGATGGCACGGTGACTACTCGCTATGAGTTTACGCCTCAAGAACGGACTGCTATTGAATATGCTCGGCAGAATGGAGTGCTAATCGTGGCTGCTGCCGGAAATGATGGCGGTACGATGTCGGCATTAGGGCAGGCTTCTTTGGAGTTTGACAATATTATTTCAGTTGGTTCAGGCAATATTGCTGGTCGATATGACTACTCTAGCTATGGAGTTGCTCTAGACTTAATTGCCGACGGTGGAACCATTGACCAGCCTGTGGTATCTACTGTTGGGGAAGACGTGAACGCTATGGCAGGAACATCTGTAGCGGCAGCAAAGACCACCGGAGCCGCTTCTCAAGTTTGGGCTGCGAATCCAGGGTTGAGCTACCTGCAAGTTAAAGAAATTCTCATAAACTCAGCTACAGATTTGCAATCTCCCGGTTGGAACTTTGAAACTGGCGCAGGGCTACTCAACTTATCGGCAGCAGTAGCATTAGCAAAAACAACTCCACCATTACCCCACATACCCACGCCTCTATATTTTCCGGGGATTTGGAGCGGTGAAGGAACATTATTACCAAAGGAAAGATCTGTCAGCAATTGGGCTAATGTAATTACGAGCGGTCGTAGACTTTATAATGGCTGGCTCAATGACTCAGACTCATTTGATACTTTTAATTTTTCAGTTGGTTCCTCATCTCCCCTGCAAATTGGTGTTGGTCCGGAGGTTAATTTAACAATCAGAGGGAATGGGATTAATAGGTCTGGAAACTTTATCAGATTTGGCATTGATGGTGAGCCACGTTTACCAGCTGGTAGCTACACTATTACAATAGACAGGAATTATGGTGGCAGGACTGAATATGTCCTAAGACTCAATTTCAATGAAAATGGTGATGGCAGTAATCGAGTTAATGGAGAGTATGATAAGCCTGAACCTCAAAATCCTACGCCACCCATTCCAATTCCTCAGCCTCCGCAACCTGAACCTCCTCCACTACCTCCAAGACCATCACGGGTTTCTTACACTGTTAGACCGCCTAGACAGGGAAATACAGGGGGAGATACTGTGTGGTCGATCGCAGCGAGGTTATTAGGTGATGGCAATCGCTGGAAGGAAATATCTAAGGATGTGGATGGCACACAGTTCTTTCTTGAATCTGAAGTTCATAAACCACTGTCTGGTAATCCCACATTGGTTTTCTTGCCAAGTGGTAGCGCTGACCCACTAAATCCTGTACCGGGCAATAATTACTACGCCAAGGGAATTTTGGTACAGCAACCAGATGGGAGCCAAAGTTTCTATGACAAAGGTAACGGCGGCACTCCGAACAAGCAATCTAATCAACCGATAGAAATACCAGCACCTATTGTTGATGACACAAAAAACTGGAGAGCAGAAGTTCTTAAATGGAACTCTACACCATCAAATTTCCATGGAGATTTACAAAATCAATTCCTCCAAGGTAAACCAAGGGTGGTTGATCTAGGCTCTAATGTACGCAAGGATCCGGCTGCTGAAGGTCGTAAGGGTCTAAAACTTGATTCAACTTTTAGCAGTTTAGCATCGGGGCTGTCTTCAGAAAAAGTCTTGATTAAGGCGATCACCAAAGATAATTTCCAAGCTGGAGCAACTTATACGTTCATGGCTAGGGGCGATGATGGCTACCAGGTCTGGGCAAAAAATATTGCTACAGGTGAATGGTTCCCAATTACCCCAAGGGATCAATGGCAAATAAATACTAATGCGACTGAATATGAATTTAAACCAACTCAATCTGGTGAATACTATGTTGCTGCTTACTACTATAACAACACTGGAGAAACCGAGTTCGGTCTAAATTGGACAATGACTTCTCCACCAAAAGTATGGCAAAACCCACTTCCCGGTTATCACATTACAAGTGGATATGGTTTACGTTCTGATCCCGCCACTGGTAAGAAAATGATGCATTGGGGTATTGATTTTGGAACTGGTAACACAACACCACCTGTTAAAGCGGCAAAAGCCGGAAAAGTTATTCGTGCAGGTTGGGATACCACCGGATATGGTAATTTAGTAGTTATTGAACATCCAGACGGAGTTCGCACTTACTATGCCCACTTATCTACTATTTCTGTAACAAAAGATCAAGAGGTTACAAACACTACTACGATTGGCAACGTTGGCAGTACAGGTTATTCGACTGGGAACCATCTTCATTTTGAGGTAAGAGTATCTCCTTATAGTTGGCAAACAAATAACCGGAATCCTCTTGACTATATCAAGCTTTAGAAATCCATATTAATCTCATAGAAAGTTAAATTCTTTGGGATTGTCGCTTTTCCTAATTTACATTTTAGGCGATCGCTATTCTTGGGAGGGCGATCGCTTTTTATTGGGGTGGGGAGTTCGATCGCTCTAAATAAACCAGTTTTCGATCGTCAGTCCTGCAAAATTAGTGTAATCAGAAACATTACGAGTGACAAGAATTAAATTATTGACCTTAGCGATCGCCGCAATCTGCCCATCTGGGTATGAAGGCATTTGACCCAAAGTAGTCAGTCTCGCTCTTTCATCCGCAAACCATCCAGCCGCAACACTACAGTAGGGCAAAATGATCATTTTTTCTTGGATTACTTGGGTTAAATAATCAGACAAATTCCTTTTCCGTCGAGACTCCGGTAATCGGTATAAACCATAAAGAAGCTCATGCCATGTCACCGATGCGATCGCCGATTCTGCAAGATTTTGGCGAAAATGCTCCAGAAAAATATCATTAGGCTGTAGCTTGATACTTTCTGAGATGATGTTGGTATCTAACAAAAATTTTATCCTCATCACCAGCAATGTTTTTCTGGAGTAGGAGTGAGATCGCGAACATCTGCCAAAATTTCATCAATATCTATATCAATCCCCTCTGAAACTATTTTGGAACGAAAAGCATCGAACGCATCCAAAACACCTCCAGTTCTGGCAGAAATAATTTTCGCTACAGGTTGATCTGCCTGAAAAATTACAAAACTTTCTCCAGCTTGGACGCGTTGAAGATAGTTTGTTATATCTTTGGTAATTTCTTCTATGGTGATTTTGATCATAAATTGCCTCAAACTGTCCTTCACCTTAGCTTATCCTAAAATACAAAACAGGCGATCGCTTTCTATGGCTTTAATGCAATGGAGTGGGCGATCGCTTTTTCTAGGTTGAGTTTTGGGCGATTGCTATTCTTGGGAGTGCGATTCTCTTGCAGAGACACTTCGTGAACGCTCTTTATTTGGGTAGGGATGCGATCGCTTTTTCTGAGTTAAGCCACAAAAGAAGCTAATTTTGGTGGAACTAAACCCTCTTCTTGGCAATATTTAAGATCGTCGTTCCCGCCGATGGCAAGCTAGAACTTCTCCCAGAATTGCAAGCACAATTGGAGCCATTCGCAAGATATGAAGTTTTTATGGCAAATAATAGACCTCTTGCGTGAATCATGACCCTCACCCTAAATCCCTCTCTCTAGGGAGATGGACTTTCCTCTTACTCCCCTTCTCCCTGAGGGAGAAGGGGGCTGGGATGAG
>JAAUUE010000029.1 GCA_012031635.1 Coleofasciculaceae cyanobacterium SM2_1_6
CCTAAATCCCTCTCCCTAGGGAGAGGGACTTTCCTCTTACTCCCCTTCTCCCCAGGGAGAAGGGGCTGGGGGATGAGGGGCTTTTTCCTTATTCACGCAAGAGGTCTTATGAAGCCTTGGTAACTCAAGTCGCAGCTACAGGAGCAAAACCCGCCTCCGCAGGTTAATACAATCTTTGAGGTTCGAGCGGTTACTCTTCGAGAAACTGCGACCCATCTACAACTACCAGAAACTTTGAAAATTAGATTTTCACAGAAATCCCTAAACTCGTGTGGAAGTCTTGCTGGACTGTCTGGGTGAGACGGTGATTTACCAATTGAATGATCTGTAACAAGAGGCGATCGCCCGTATTTTGAATTAAATTCCTTGGCAACTTATGGACAAATCGAGGAAACTTCATCGACACCGATAAATCCAAATGCCACTCTACCTTCGTGACCACTGGAGGAATCTGCTCATCACTCTTCGCAACCTTGGCAAATTTCTTTTGCCCCAAATAATCCACCATCGGCATCTCAATGAGCTTCTGCCAAGCCTTAAAATCCACCTCATAGCCCGGCGGCGTATAGTCTGGGATTTCGATCGTATGGATATGATAAATTCCTGCTGTTTGGGGTAGCAATTCTAAACCAATCTTCGGCTCCACCTCGTAGCCCAAAGCTCCAAACTTACCAATAGTCAAAGCATAACCATTTTCCCCGATCGGCTCCGTGTGCATCGGTTGAGCGCAGCGCTGAAACCACGCCTGATGGGTATCCAAATAATTCCCCACGGTGGCAGCATCGGCATACAAAACCATCTGATCAGCAAACTCTACATGAAAACAAGTTGTCTCTTCCCCTAGGCTTTCCTCAATCATTTCTGCGTGAGTATCTAGGCGATCGTTCTGGAAATAAGCCTTGACACTCCGCCCCAAAGGATCATTAATCATCGGTTCATTCGGACTAACCATACACCCAGCCCTCCCTAAAATTAATCTCAAAACTCATGGCACTTCCCACCACTGTATTATTCTCTAGCCTGACTAGTCCCTTGCTCCCCTGCCTAGGATTCCTAGGAACAGAGAATTGAGATTGTTCTGGTATAGAGCCTGATTTATACTTGTAGGCTAGGATAAACATAGATTTAACCATAATACTTGGGAAAGTTTTGATCCATTTATTCTATGCACTGAATCCTCTGCACATTATTTATGCAATGATCTTGTCTGCCATCAATTCTGACTATTACCATAACTTAGGATTCACCGAAAAGCTAAGCCAAGGATCACCAAAATTTTGATAAATGATCACCAAACCTAATTCCCACAGTGGTTCGTTTTGGGGCGATCGGTTGTTTTATAAATTTAAGTAGCAAATTAGGTAGCAAATTATTTTGTCAGAGAGTGTTAGCCAATATTAGACGGTGTTATGGCAATCCTAGACAATTCATCCGCCGCAGGCGGTTGGAATAACCTACCAACAGCAATCTGATTTAGAAAATGATTTAGGATCACTATGTTAGATACTATTAAGAGATTAAGGAGTTTTGGATGAAAGCATTTGTAGTCGGCGCTACCGGAGGTACAGGAAAGTGGATTGTCCGGGAATTGGTAGGCAAAAATGTTCCCGTAGTTGCCCTAGTGCGGAACCGAGAAAAAGCCCAGCAAACCCTCCCCGCCGGGGTAGAAATCCTCGTAGGGGATGTGTTGCAGCCAGAAACCCTAGGGGCGGCGATCGCTGATTGTGACGTACTTATCTGTGCGACTGGAGCAGCACCCGGCTTTGACCCCACTGCTCCCTACCGGGTGGACTACGAAGGTACAAAAAATCTGGTAAACCTAGCCAAATCTAAGGGTATTAATCACTTTATCTTGGTTTCTTCCCTCTGTGTTTCTCAAGTTTTCCATCCTCTAAATTTATTTTGGCTAATTCTAGTCTGGAAAAACAAGCTGAAGATTATCTCCGCCAAAGTGGAGTAAATTACACGATCGTCCGTCCCGGCGGCTTAAAAAATGAAGACAACACCGACTCGATCCTCATGGCTTCTGCTGATACCCTGTTTGATGGCAGTATTCCCCGCCAAAAAGTTGCCAAGGTCTGCGTAGAAGCCCTCTTCCAACCCAATGCTAAAAATAAGACCGTAGAAGTGATTACCAAAGCCGAAGCCCCAGAAAGTACATGGGAGAGGTTATTTACTGGAGTGCTATAGCTTTAGAGGGTAAGTGATTTGGGAATTAGGCAGTCTGGTGATTCTAGAGATTTTAGAGATTTTGGTAGATGCTTGAAGGAAGAAAAATTAATTAGCTCGGTTGGTTTCCATTGCCCACCTTGCCAACTCAGTCCGGTTGTGGAGTCCAGTTTTTGCCAACATATTCGATACATGGCTTTCCACAGTTCTCTGGCTAACCTCTAGTTGGAGGGCAATATCTCGATTTCCCATCCCCTGAGCCACCAGATTAATCACCTTCTGCTCTGTGGGAGTTAGCTCCACCGCCTCAGATACTTCTAGTTTTTTCTCTGGCTCCGGGCTTCTTACCCCAGACTCCAACAATCTCTTGGTTTGCTTGAGGGATGATTCCACTTGGGCAACCAACTCCTCTGGCTCAAAGGGCTTGACAATATAGATATCTGCCCCAATGTTTAAGCCTTTGATCCGATCGTGGGTTTGCCCCTTGGCCGAAAGGAAAATTATAGGCAGCCAACTTAACCGGGAATTTTTGCGGAGTTTTTCCACAAAGGTGTAGCCATCCATTTCCGGCATCATAATATCGCAAATTATCAAGTCAGGAATGGTCTGCTCCAGGATCTGCCAAGCTAAATTACCATTTCTGCCGTCAATACGTCATATCCACGAAACTCTAAATAGTCTTTGACTAATAAAATTAAGTTGGGGTCATCATCAACTAGAAGTAACTGTTTTCGGTCGGAGGAGCTAGAAACTTTCATAGGTAAACTCACAGGTGAACACTTGGATTAAACAATGATTAGACAATTAAATTAAACGCTATGGATTTCCAGAAGAAAAATATCCCTCTACAATACAGAACAAACTAGTAAGACTGTTTTCAGGATATTGAGCTTTATATTACCGAAAATCTAAGTTTGAAGCATCGTTAAAAAAAGTTAAAAAGTTCCCAAGCAAAATTTTATGGATTTCCCCCCAGAGCATCATTCTCCTACTTCCACAGCGATCGACTGGCACAGCATTAATCCCCCGGCTCACCCCTACGAAGATATTCTCTATCAAAAAACTAAGGGCATTGCCAAGATTACCATCAACCGCCCCCACAAGCGTAACGCCTTTCGCCCCCAGACGGTAGTAGAGCTTTATAGCGCCTTTGCGGATGCGAGGGAAGATACCAGTATTGGGGTGGTGTTGTTCACCGGGGCGGGTCCCCACAGCGACGGCAAGTATGCTTTTTGTGCGGGGGGGGATCAGAGTGTCCGGGGACATGGGGGCTATGTGGATGAGGCGGGGATGCCCCGCTTGAATGTGTTGGATTTGCAGAGATTAATTCGATCGATGCCTAAGGTAATTATTGCCCTCGTGGCGGGTTATGCCATCGGCGGTGGTCATGTGTTGCATTTGTTATGTGATCTGACGATCGCGGCGGATAATGCCATTTTTGGGCAGACGGGTCCGAAGGTGGGCAGCTTTGATGGCGGGTTTGGGGCAAGTTATTTAGCCAGAATTGTCGGTCAAAAAAAGGCGCGGGAAATCTGGTTTCTCTGTCGTCAATACAGTGCCCAAGAAGCTCTGGCGATGGGTTTGGTAAATTGTGTAGTTCCCATTGCTGACCTCGAAGCCGAGGGGGTGAAGTGGGCGCAGGAAATTCTCGAAAAAAGCCCGATCGCCATCCGTTGTCTCAAGGCAGCTTTTAATGCCGACTGTGACGGGCAGGCGGGGCTACAGGAACTAGCCGGCAATGCCACCATGCTCTACTACATGACGGAAGAAGGAGCCGAAGGCAAACAAGCATTTCTGGAGAAGCGATCGCCAAATTTCCAGCAGTACCCTTGGTTGCCGTAAACTACTCTCAATTACTTCTAGATAATTCCCCTAAATTGTATAATGTAAGGGGAAAGATTTTGCTTCCTTGGGTTTAACGTAGACCCGTTGCTGCGGCGAAATTTGGAGTTCGTTAAATCTTTCCTTGGGTAAGTGTGCCATCACCACCTGCCCATCATCAAAAACCAACTCCACTTGAATTTCCCAGCCAAGATGAATTAACCGATTAACCCGCGCTGGGACACTAGAACCATTGGGGCTAGTTTCAATTAATACATCGTGGGGACGCAGGAAAATTTCTGGCTGAGTAGACTCAAAGCCACCAGATTGGAATAGTCCCGAACTACTGGGTAATACGTTCACTGGGCCAATAAAGCTCATCACAAAAGGTGTAGCCGGATGATCATAAATTTCGGCGGCAGTACCCACCTGCTCAATTTTTCCCTTATTCATCACCACAATGCGATCGGCGACTTCCATGGCTTCTTCTTGGTCGTGGGTGACAAAAACGGTGGTTACATGGACTTCATCGTGGAGACGGCGTAACCAAGCCCGGAGGTCTTTTCTCACCTTGGCATCCAAAGCCCCAAAGGGTTCATCGAGTAATAATACCTTGGGTTCCACCGCTAAGGCTCTAGCTAAAGCTACTCGTTGGCGTTGTCCTCCCGAAAGTTGGGAAGGGTAGCGATCGCCCAGCCCCTGGAGCTGCACCAAGTCTAAAAGTTCTTCCACCCGCTCGGCGATTCTTGCCTTAGCCACAGAGCGAATATCTAAACCAAAGGCAATATTTTTCCGCACGGTCATGTGCTTAAAGAGGGCGTAGTGCTGGAATACAAACCCAATATTCCGGGCTTGGACACTCCGATGCGTCGCATCTTCTCCCACTAGCCAAACTTTGCCCACATCCGCAGGTTCTAAGCCAGCAATTAAACGTAGTAGGGTAGATTTTCCAGAACCCGAAGGTCCCAACAAGGCTACCAGAGAGCCGCTTTCAATCTCTAGGTTGATGTCATCTAGGGCATGAAAACCACCAAACCACTTTGAAACCTTTTCTACAATAATTGCCACAGTCCAAACCTCCCTAAAATCACCTATTTACTACTACAAACTTAATTAAAAATCACCAAATATCCTTAATGTCCTTAGCCTTCATGTCCTTAAGTTATAGCTGTCTGAAATCTAGTTTTCAGACAGCTATAATATAGTGCTAGACAGATTAATTAGGACGAGACCAGACACGTTGGCTGAGCGCAGTCGAAGCCAAATTTGTCCTAACTTTTATGGCAACGACTATACCTTGATTTTGGCTATGATCTTGAGCCTACCATCACCCTTAATCCCCAGTTCATCTGTAGGATTAATGTATATTACCCCATAAGCTAGATAGAGGCAATAGTTCAACAAAAATCAACCAGCCTAACCTGATGAGCGAAAAATCCATTCCAAATCCATCCCAAATTCATCCCAAATCCATCCCAAATCCATCCCAAATCCATCCCAAATTCATCCCAAATTCTTTGTGGGGGAGAACCTCCACAAACACCAAAGTTTATGCTTTTCCATACAGTTTCCACCGCCCAAAACTTTAATTTAGGTTTAAGCAATTACAAAATTAACCAGTTTTCCCGGAACTACAATTACCTTTTTAATGGTTTTCTCACCAATATGACGTTGGGCAATATCTGAAGCTTTGGCATAGGTTTCTAGTTCTTCCTTGGTGGAGTCTGCCGGAACTACGATCGTCCCCCTAGTTTTGCCCAAGACCTGAATCACCAGATTAATTTCATCTGCCACTAGGGCAGCTTCATCCCAAGTTAACCAAGGTTGGAAATGCACAGAACCAGATTTGCCAATGCTCTGCCATAATTCCTCTGCTATGTGGGGGGCAAAGGGAGCAAGTAACAGGATCAAAGTTTCAATGCCTTCGGCATAGGTAGCTGTAGTTTTCATCCGGGGCTGATTCCCCGCTTCAGCGATCGCATTACTCAACTTCATCAGTTCCGAAATCGCCGTATTAAATTGATAATCCCCCTCCAAATCCAAGGAAATCTCCTTAATCGCCCTATGAATTGCCGCCCGCAGCTTCTTCTCCTGCTTCTCCTGCTCCGGCTTCCCTTCTTTCTTCCCCTCTTCCTCCTCTACCTCCCTGTACCTCCCTGTACCTCCCTGTACCTCCTTCTGCCCTGTACCTCCCTGTACCTCCTTTGCTTCTACAAAATCCCCCACCAACCGCCAGACCCGATGCAAAAACCGGAACTGTCCTTCCACATCCGCATCATCCCACTCCAAGTCCTTCTCTGGGGGAGCCTTGAACAACACAAACATCCGGGCAGTGTCTGCCCCGTACTTCGCCAACACATCCTCTGGAGCCACGCCATTACCCTTGGATTTGGACATGGTAGCGTAGAGGCGTTGGAGGGGTTCGCCAGTTTGCGGATCCACAGGATTGGCTGGATCCACAAGGTGGGAAGGAATCCATCGGTCTTTATCCGTTCGGTTGGGGTTGAGGTAAGTTAAACCCTGTACCATGCCTTGGGTGAGGAGGCGTTGGAAAGGTTCATCAAAATTGAGCAAACCCCGATCGCGCAATACCTTGGTAAAAAAACGGCTATACAACAAATGCAGAATAGCGTGTTCAATGCCCCCCACGTACTGATCTACGGGCATCCAATCGTTGGCTTGGCTGGGTTCAAAGGCACGTTGGTGATTCTGGGCATCAGTGAACCGGAGAAAATACCAAGAGGAATCAATGAAGGTATCCATGGTATCTGTCTCACGTTTTGCGGGAGTGCCACAACTGGGACAAGGTACATTTAACCAACTGGCTAGCTGGGTCAAAGGCGAAGCTCCCCGCCCGGTCAATTCAATATCTTCCGGAAGGGTCACGGGTAAATCGGCATCGGTTACTGGCACTGCCCCGCACTCTGGACAGTGGATAATAGGGATCGGTGCGCCCCAGTAACGTTGGCGAGAAATCAGCCAATCCCGGAGCCGATAGGTGACAGTCCCTTTGCCTTTGTGATTCGCTTCTAGCCATTGCACCGCTAAATCTACACTCTGTCCCGGATTTTTCCCAGCGATCGCTCCATCCAAGGCTGCTGAGTTCACCATCACCCCAGTTCCCGCATAGGCTGCATCCATCGTCGCTCCATCTAGGTTCTGGTCTGGCGGCTGGACAACGACTTTAATTTCTAAACCAAACTTTTTGGCAAATTCAAAATCTCGCTGGTCGTGGGCAGGAACCGCCATAATGGCTCCCGTACCGTAACCCATGAGGACATAATCGGCAATCCAGATGGGAACCTGCGCTCCATTCACCGGATTTAAGGCATAGCTACCAGTCCAAACCCCCGTTTTTTCTTTGTCTTCTGCCATGCGATCGACTTCACTCCTAGCCGCCGCCGCAATCTGGTAGGCTGTAACTAATTTTTCCTGTGCTGGAGTAGTTAAGGATTCCACGAGGGGATGTTCCGGGGCAAGCACCATAAAAGTTGCTCCCCAGAGGGTATCGGGTCTGGTGGTAAACACAGGTAACTCGGCTCCCGTAGCGGTAGTGAAAACAACTTCGGCTCCGGTAGATTTGCCAATCCAGTTTTCCTGCATGGTCTTGACTCGATCGGGCCATCCAGTTAGTTTGTCCAAATCTTGTAATAACTGCTCGGCGTAGTCGGTAATTTTCAAAAACCATTGTTTCAGGAGTCTTTTTTCGACCTTGGCTCCCGATCGCCATGATTTCCCCTGGGCATCTACCTGTTCATTTGCCAACACTGTATGATCGATGGGATCCCAATTCACTGCCGACTCCTTTTGGTACGCCAGTCCTGCTTGGAACATTTGCAAGAAAATCCACTGCGTCCATCGGTAATAGTCTGGGGCACAGGTGGCTACTTCCCTTTCCCAGTCGAGGGATAAGCCCAATTTTTGTAACTGCGCTTTCATCTGGGCAATATTTTGATAAGTCCACTGGGCGGGGTGAACCCCTCGATCGATCGCCGCATTTTCCGCCGGCAACCCAAAGGCATCCCAACCCATCGGGTGCAAAATCCGGTAGCCCTGCATTCTTTTCCACCGGGCAATCACATCGGTGATTGTGTAGTTCCGCACATGCCCCATATGCAAGCTCCCAGAAGGGTAAGGGAACATGGAAAGGGCATAGAATTTGGGTTTCTTTTGATCCGTTGATGTTTGCTCTAATGATGTTTGATCTAAACCTGCGTCTAGCCAAGTTTGTTGCCATTTTGCTTCAACGGTTGCGGGGTCGTAGGGATAAGCCACGGGAATGAACTCCTAGATGATGCGATCGATCGAACTGATCCTGTGAATATTTTTATGCCCTTATCCTACCGTAATTCTGGCTGAGCTAATAAACTTTCAGCCTGTAGAATGCCCCGGTTAACTCGACGAGATTAACACCCAAGGTTTAACTACTGGATATCTGACCCACTACTAAAATTACTCTAGCTTGCCTGCTTTTTGAGGGGCAACACCCTTCTATACAAAAATGACAATTGCTAGTATCATTACCGATGATAAAGGCACTTAGTTCATCCAAAATTTCCCCATAAACTTACATGAGTTTTAGTGACTGGGCAATTTAGTTAAGTTTCAGTAATTAAGTATTTTTCAAAAAAAATTTCCAAAAAATCAACAAATTCAAACTCCCTTTAAATCTTACCCAAAATCACCAAGGCAAATCTTTCAACTATGACTAGCCCAAAACAGCCTTCTTCTCCCAAAAGCACGGACAGCCGTCACTTCCTGAATCCTTGGTCTTGGATTGCCCTAGGGTCTGGTTCAACTATTCTGTTGTTATTAAGTGGTGTGGGAGCTTGGACTATTGCCTCTCAATTATTGATGACAGGGAAAGCTTCTGTTCAAAATCAATCTAATTTATCTGTCGCCAAATCCGCCAAATCCTTAGATGTAAACTCAAATATACCTTTGTCAAATAGTGATTCTGCTGATTTATCTACTCTAGAAGAAAGCCCTACAAAAAGAACTTCTGCCACTAGTTTAGATCTGTATTTATCTAATATTTCTAAACAATTTGCGTCAGAAAACAACTTTGCAGTTACGGGATACTCCCGTCTTAGAAACAGGTTTGTCCTGGTTAACGCAGTGGACGATCGCCCGACCAAGCTCACAAATACTCGGCTGCGATCGAAGCAAAAGACCCCGGAAAAGCCTGCGGAAGAAATAGATAAACCAGCTAATGAGAATTTAGAAAATTTGGCTCCAGATACTAACGAGCCGACTTCTCAGCAAGAAAGAATCAACCAGACAGCAAACTCTAATCCCGCCAACTCTACCCCTAATAATTCTGAAAATCTTGTGGCTGATGGCGGGTCAACCGATCTCTCCGGTAAAGAAGGCGGCTCCAGTGAATCTACTGTTGACGGTAGTGCTTTGGAAAATACTTCCTTTGATTGGGGTTGGAATTTTTCGGAGGGTTTGGCAGAAGTCCGGGTAGGAGAAAAGTGGGGCTACATCGATCGCTTGGGACGCATGGTGATTAGACCGAGATTTCAGGAAGCCAAATATTTTAGCGAAGGGCTGGCAAGCGTCAAGGTCAATGACCGTTGGGGTTATATCGATCGTAAGGGGAATATGGTGATTCCCGCAGATTTTCAGGAGGCGAGCGAATTTTCTGAAGGGCTGGCAGCGGTCAAGCTGGCTGGGAGTTGGGGCTATATTGACAAGGCTGGAAAGTTTGTTGTCCAACCCCAGTATCAGGATGCAGGAACCTTCCATGAGGGCTTGGCAAGTGTGCAAATAGATTCTCTCTGGGGCTACATTGATCCCAGTGGATTAACAGTTATCTCCCCTAAATTTAACAACACTTGGGGCTTCTCTCAAGGCATTGCTCAAGTAAAACTGGGGAACCGTAACGCCTACATCGATCGAGAAGGAAATTTCATTAGTGGTCGTCCCTAGTCGTATTTACAGTGATTTTGCCTCGCTCCAGTAGCGTTCAGTCTCCTCATTTGCGGGAAATAAACATTCGATCAACAAGGTATACTGCTTACTCTCGATCGATGAATGAGCTTCTCCATGCACCCGCTGCAATAAATGTCCGGCTAATTCCTTCCAGTTAGCAATGAAGGGGCGTAATCCTTTGTTAGTAGGGGTAAGGTGAGCAATGCCCTACATCTAGGTCTGTGCGTAAGTCCTGCTGATGTCATTTCTGGAGCCGACAGATCAGTCTCTGTCTGAATTGGCACAAATCCCGCCACACTCAGCACTAGATTCTGGTGTCGCAGATGATATAGTGCTAGACAGATTAATTAGGACAAGGCTAAATACGTTGGCTGAGCGAAGTCGCAGCCGAATTTGTCCTAACTTTTATGGCAACGACTACAATACGCACCTATCTATTCGTTGCGGTACTTTTCATTATGACGGCGGCAACCTACGTCGCTATTACTACGGGCTTCAATATTCCAGCAGTTTTGTTTGGAGATTTACTAGAACTTAACTGACGATCGCATATCTACCTAGATTTCTTGCTTCATCTCTGTTTGCTGACAACATGGCGATCCTAAATCATTTGCTAAATTAAATTGCTGCTGGTAGGTTATTCCACCCGCCTGCGGCGGGTGAAATCCTAGGACTGCCATAGGTTGAACTACCTCGAAATTTAGCAGAATGTAGTCCATTGAGATGCGCCCGCAATATAGTAATCTTGCTTTAGAAAAGATGTCAGCATTCAACATTTCTGGGGAAAAGATTCATGAATATAGATGTCACACTATCAGAAGATCGGGCAAATATATTTAGTGACCTGCGGGCGATCGCTAACCATTGTTTATCAACACACCGGGATAGCAAGAAAGCCTTTAACTTACTGTATACAATTTGGGAAAACGTCAGTGGCGATTTGTGGACTTCTTGTTATTGGAGTGATTACTCTCGATGTGGGCAGATTGTGCTGAGGGTAGCGAGAGAGGTCGAAAATATTCAAATCCAAGCCCAGTTACTAGGGGAATTGGGTTATACCTGCCTAGAAACAGGAGATTTTGCTCGTGCTCAAGAATATTTTCAAGAATCCCTCCAAAAATATCAATATCTTCAAGATTTTCACCGAGAATCTACGTTACTCCGGTATTTAGGAAATTTACATCTCCAGCAGGGACAAAGTGAATCTGCTCTAGAGTATTATCATCGGGCTAGAGAAGTTTTAGAAACTAATCGAAATCACCTAGCTGATGATAGATTGGCTTACCAAGAAGCAGAATTACAAAATGTTATGGGTTTTGTATATCTGGACTTGCAGAAATTCCCAGAGAGCTATGAGCAACTGCATCTATCCCTAAAAAATTATCGGGATTTGATTAAAAATCATCCTAAACCAAAGACTTACTATACTAATTATCGATACTATTTAGCCGATCCATTGCTCAATTTAGGCAGGTGGCATTTTTTATCAGGAGATTATCCCCAAGCTCAGAATTACTATCAAGAATGCCTGCTACTTTGTCAAGAAATTAATCGAAATGATACTATGTCTGGAGTGTTGCTCAGTTTAGCGGAATTGGCGGAGGTAGAAGGTGATTTAGATAGAGCGATCGCCCTCGCTACAGAAGCAGAACAGGTAGCAGGCACAGAAATTAGGACTCTCCGCGATCGAGCAGCTAGTTATAAAGAGAGATTACAAGTGAAACTTGTTTTATAAAGCTACTTGTTCCGCAGCTTGGGCAAGGTGAGTGGCGACTTGTTTCATGTAGGGTTGGATTAACCACCACAACAAGGGAGATAACCAGCCCCGGAGATTGACAGAATAGGAAATATAACTACCCCAGATGGTAGACTCAACTCGATAGGTAACTCGATTTTCGACACCGGGAATTGTAATCATCCGCACACTGAGTAATTCCATCGGCGTAACTCGCTCTACAAAAATGCGGACGGGAATCGGCAGGATCCGAGTCACAACTTGGTAGATCAAGCCGGGTTTGGGGACTAATCCTTGGGGGGCGTTGGTACTGGTGAGCAAGGGATGCCAAGAAACATCAGCAAGATTGATGAGTTTCTGCCACAGGACATCCACGGAGGCGGCGCTAACTACTCGGTAAGTTTCATCGTAGGCAAACTGGAGTGCCAATCCTTCTCGACGAATAATAAATTTGAATGAGAAATTAAGAATCAATGTCTGCCCTCCTGTCCAACCTTTAATTTTAACTACATCTTCTTGATAACTACATAGTTTCTACAGGATAATTTGCAATTGCAGGTTTAATTGTTTAATCCATCAATTTATCATTGTTGTTTTGATGGATCGATCGTCCTTGGGCCACTAAAAAAATTGGCTTTCTCTAAACCACCCTCTAGAAACTATTTTCTAGAAAATCTCAAAAATCTGGAAAATCCGAAAATCTGCAAATTATGTAGCGATCCCAAATCCCTTGCTAAATTAGACTGCTTTTAGTCGGTTTTTAGTCGGTGATTTCCCTCGCCTCCGGCAGGCTAAATTATTTAGGACTGCGATAGTATTTATGTATTAATTAAGGAGAACTATGACCACTGTAACTAGTGTACCTACTGAACTAAATGAGACAAATTCCCCCATTGCTGGGGCAAATATCCCGCCGGGAGATTCTCGGACAAGGGTTAAGGCATTTATGCAGGCTCTACAGGATGAAATTTGTACCAAGCTCGAGGAAGTAGATGGCAAGGGCAAATTTCAAGAAGATACTTGGCAACGGGAAGAGGGCGGCGGGGGGCGATCGAGAGTCCTCAAGGATGGGGGCGTATTTGAGCAGGGGGGTGTGGGTTTCTCGGAAGTTTGGGGTGAAAATCTACCTCCTTCGATTTTAGCGCAACGTCCAGAAGCCGCCGGACATGGTTTTTATGCCACCGGAACTTCCATGGTGCTGCATCCCCGCAATCCCTATGCGCCGACCGTACACCTCAACTATCGATATTTTGAAGCCGGACCTGTGTGGTGGTTTGGCGGCGGAGCGGATCTAACTCCCTACTATCCTTTCCAAGAAGATGCCCAACATTTTCACCAAACTCTCAAAGATGCCTGCGATCGCCACCACCAAGAGTACTACCCCGTGTTCAAGCGCTGGTGTGATGAATACTTTTACCTGAAACACCGTCAAGAAACTAGAGGCATCGGCGGTTTATTTTTTGACTATCAAGATGGACAGGGGCAACTTTACCGGGGTAGTGATCAAGGAGAGGCTGCCCGCTACAGCCAAAATCTCGGGGAAATTCCGGCTCGGAACTGGGAAGACCTATTCAGCTTTGTGAATGATTGTGGTAGAGCCTTTTTGCCAGCCTACGTGCCAATTGTGGAGCAGCGCTCCCAAATGGAATACACCGACCATCAACGCCAGTTCCAACTCTACCGCCGGGGACGTTATGTAGAATTTAACCTCGTGTACGATCGAGGCACCATCTTTGGCTTACAAACCAACGGCAGAACGGAATCTATTCTCATGTCTCTGCCGCCTTTGGTGCGCTGGGAATACGGCTATCAGCCAGAACCCCACAGCCCCGAAGCCGAACTGTACAGTCACTTCCTCAAACCCCAAGATTGGTTAGCCTAGAAAAAAATACCCCTCTGTCAGCCCTGATTCAAATTTCCCAAATTATTCGCTCCATGGGGGATTAATATCGAAGGAAAAGTAAGATGAAAGTGCAGAACGGATTGTGATATTATCTCAGTGGTCATAATAAAAAGCGACTACTAAACTTTTTTATGGCTATGCTGTTCGGATAATATGCTTCAAGTATGAACCGATCGGCATCAGAACGCAGAGACCGCCACCGAGCAAGTCTAAGAAGCGTGAATCCCGCGATCGAAGCCTTGTACTAGTACGTACGTTCTATGCTTTGCTTCAGGAGTGGAAATCGTCACAATCCAGAAAGAGAATTTGCCCGAAAAAACTTACCACCTTCCAGGGTGAGGTGGTAGGCTAAAATAGCAAATAAACGCTCTTACCTCTGGGTACTCAGGGGAAATTGCCTAAAGGAGATGTATTGGTGATTCATATCGATCAGAGAACCCACACGACACAAGATGGCACGACAGTGATAGTTTTAGCACCTACTGGTCGTCTAGACATCACTACAGCTTGGCAATTTCGCTTGAAGTTGCAGGAATGTATTTCTAAACTCAGCCGCCATGTGGTGGTTAATCTGAGTCAGGTAAATTTTATTGATAGCTCGGGTTTGACCTCCCTTGTGGCAGGGATGCGTGATGCGGACAAAGTCAAAGGCAGTTTTCGCATTTGTAGTGTCCATCCCGAAGCTAAGTTGGTATTTGAGGTGACAATGATGGATTCCGTCTTTGAAATCTTTGATACCGAAGAAGAAGCCCTAGAGGGAGTTCCCCGGAGTATGGCAACCTAAGCCTACAACTGGAACCATCTCCCAGCTAAATTTTCTAGGGGGGTTCTGAAGAAACTTCTAGAGTAAATTCTTGGGTTTTCTGAAAGCAATAGGCTCCCAGCATAGCCCCCCAAATGGCTTTACCAGTAGTGGGGTCTATTCCTTGATCGTAACTTAAGAATTTCCCAGCCCTAGTAGCAAAACCAAGTCGGACTTGGTAAACTTTGTCATCGTAGCTAAAGGAGCATGGTCGATCGTCCATCGGCAGGGCTTCAAAAGCCAGACCCACACCCGACGAGGAAATCGATACCCCAAGGACACATCCGGGTAGCAATTCTATTTTTTCTAGAGTAAGTTTTTTGAGCAATGAAGGATTAGCCCCAGCCCCTCGAAATTCGCCGGGATCAAGAAATTTATAGTATTGAACTTGGATTTCTAGAGGATTGAGGGAAACTTCCTGTAATTGCAAAAGTCGCTGGCGATAGGGCTGGTCTAACTTCAGAATATTTGCTTGCTCAGCAAAAATAGTCAGCCCTTGGGAAAACAAACCAACTACTGGACGATGCCAAAGACGCAGATGGACATACCATGCTGGCTCGGCTAGAGCTTGCTCTTGATTGCTAAACTCTCCGGTCAGACAATGGGCAAGGTTAATGAGTTCGGGGGTGGGGGGCATAGGAAAAATTTCAATAATTCGTAAATACGAGCAAAAACAATTTACGCTAGGCTGATTGCAGTGATATAATTATCCTTCTGTGGACAAAATTACTTTTATTTTAACTATCTATGGCACACACCAGATCTTCTAACAAACGGATTGAAATAGCGGAGAGAAACCGTCTTCGTAACCAGTTTTATAAATCTACAGTCCGGACTGTCAGCAAAAAATCTGTCCTAGCGGCGGAAACCTACGGTAAGCAGCCTAGCCCTGAAGCCCTAGAATTGGCAAAACAAAAACTATCTGAGGCTTACAGCAAAATCGACAAAGCGGTGGTTAAGGGGATCTTACACAAGAATACTGGAGCCAGAAAGAAAGCTCGTCTAGCAAGAAACTTCAAAAAACTGGTAGTCAGCACTGAAGTCTCTGCCACCTAAAAAATAGCCAGAATTTTTCAAGAAATTCTCTAGAATCCGTTATGGAAACTAAGGCTATGAGAAAACAATTATGTTTATTTTGTTTATTGTTTCTAGGGTTAATGATATCTGGATGTGCGGGTTTGGGGCTAAATTCGCCGCCCCAAGTTTTAGTCGGGGACTTGAATAGCCAGACTCCAGATCAATATCCTAGTTATAGTGCAGATGGTCGGTATTTGGCTTTTGCGTCCGATCGCAACCAACGCCGGGATGTTTTTCTCTACGATTTACAACAAAGGCGGTTAATTGACCTGCCGAACCTGAATAGATTTGACTCTAGCCAAGACCAGCCTGCCCTGAATGGGGACGGGCGATTTTTGGTGTATGTATCCCATGAGCGGGGGAAGAGTGATATTTTGGTTTATGATCGTCAACAGGCTCGATCGCAACTTTTAACTACGGAAAATCGGGGTTCTGTCAGGCATCCGACCATCACGGGGGACGGGCGTTATGTAGCCTATGAAACCAGCAATTTAGGGCAGTGGCACATTGCGTTGGTCGATCGAGGGGCAAATTTTTCTGAGCCTCTTCCCGGAAATCAAAATGTCAAGTGATGAATAATGATGAATAATGCAGTGGTAACCCCGGAAACATAGTTTCTTTTGACCAGTCTCTAGGTCTTGAGTTTTCTGCACTGCGAACCTTTAACTAAACTGGTTTGATTCCCGGAGAAGTCTTGAAAAATTGTCCGTTCTGAAACCAAGTTGATAAAAGTTAATAAGTTGATGAGTTAATAAATTTATCAGTTAATGCATCGATGGACTGACGAATAATGATTAATGCTAGGACTAATACTAGGACTAACTTTAGGACTAATGACGATATGACTAATGCCATGACCACCAAATATCCTTCCCGATGGACTGCTGGATTCTTTGCGATCGCCGCCACTGTAATTAATGCTGCTGCTCCGGTAGACTTCCTAAGCTTAAATAATCTCCAAAACCTCAGTCCAAATCAAGCTCTAGCCCAATCAAATAATGATGAGCAGATAAATATCCGGGTTTATCAACAGGCTAGCCCTTCAGTAGTTTCGATCCGGGCGGGGAGTTCTACGGGGAGTGGGGTGATCGTCAGTAGTGATGGCTTGATTATTACCAATGCCCATGTGGTACGAAATCCTCAAAATTTGCGCGTGATCTTGAGCGATCGCCGGGAGTTTCCTGCTCAAATTGTCGGCTATGCCAGTGATGGTTTGGACTTAGCCATGATTAAAATTAGTGCGCCTAACCTGACCCCGATTACCTTTGCTCGTCTCAATTCAGTGCAGATTGGGCAGCGAGCCTTTGCCATTGGTAATCCCTTTGGAAGGTTTGCCGGGACTTTCACCACCGGAATTGTCAGCCGCATAGATCAAGACCGGGGTTTTATCCAGACCGATGCCGCCATCAACCCCGGCAATTCTGGGGGACCTTTGCTCAATAGCCAAGGAGAATTAATTGGGATCAACACTGCGATCTTTACTGGTGGTCGGGGGGCTGGCTCTGGAAATATTGGCATTGGTTTTGCCATTAATGTCGATCGAGTTAAACTGTTTATTACAGAAGCGAAGGAAGGAAGAATTGCCCAGACTCCTTCTCAGGGAAGCGGGGTTGAAGGGAGCCGTCGTCCCGCCATGCCTATTCCTGCTAATGGCAGCCCAGTAACTGGCAATATTTCCCGTGATAGTAATGTCCTCAGTTCTGATAATAGCTTTTATAATATCCACTCCTTTGAGGGAAGAAGAGGACAACAGATCGAAGTAGAAATGAGTAGTCAGGAATTTATCCCCTACTTGTTTATTATCAACCCCGATCAAGAGGTATTAGCCCAGACAGATACAACCCCTACTAACAATAGAACTATTCGTCTAAGTGCGACCCTACCCGCTGATGGGACTTACTTGATTTTGGCAAATACTTCTCAGGAAGGTGAAACCGGGAGCTATACTCTCCGAGCCTCCTTGAATGGGAGTACAGCTACAAATCCAAACCCATCGCCTAGTAGTGGGAGCGTTATTGTGCAATACCAAGGAGTCATTGATCCACGCACTGCCAGTCCTTACCAATTCTACGGACAGCAGGGGCAAACTGTGACGATCGACCTCACTAGTCCTGAATTTGATACTGTCTTGGTACTCCTAAGCCCTTTTGGATCGATAGTAGACAATAACGATGATATTAGTGAAAGCGATACCAACTCACGGCTAGTCGTTACCTTCCCCACAACAGGAATCTATCAAATAGTTGTCAGTGCCTTTGATAGCAGTGAGCAGGGTCGATTTACGCTCACCGTCCGTTAGCTCTCCCCTAGTTAAATTTTTGCCGTAATTTCTGAGCAGTTCTTAAGATTTGTCCAGCCAGAATTGCGGCTCCAAAACCATTATCAATATTGACCACCCCGATCCCGGCTGCACAGGAGTTGAGCATGGTCAAGAGGGGAGCCAAGCCGCCGAAATTTGCTCCGTAGCCCACACTAGTCGGCACTGCAATCACGGGACTATGGGCTAAACCCGCTACCACACTGGGTAAAGCTCCCTCCATTCCTGCCACCACTATCAAGACATCGGCTCGATCGATCTCCTCTTGATAGCTCAACAAGCGATGGATTCCCGCTACCCCCACATCCCAGATGCGAGTTACTTGAAACCCCATGAGTTCGGCGGTAATGGCTGCTTCCTCGGCTACGGGTAAATCCGCAGTTCCCGCACAGAGCAGGGCGATGGATCCCGGTTGGGGCTGAATCTGGTGGGCGATCGCACAAATCCGCGCCGCAGGATAATAATCTAGACCCCGGACTCGATCGACTAGGTGGGCATACACCTCTGGTAAAATTCTCGTTGCCATCACCACCGGATGATTACGTTCCATAGCCTTGAAAATTTCCTCTAGCTGCTCTGGAGTTTTTCCCTGGCCAAAAATCACCTCTGGAAATCCCGTGCGCCGTTGACGGAGGTGATCAATTTTGGCAAAGTTCCCCACCGATTGAAAATCACCCTCGATCATAAATTCCTAAAATATTTCTCAAATACTTCTCAAATAATACGGGTAGGGTGGGCAAGGCTAACCTTACAAATAATATCTACGACTCAAATACTCAGGAGTAGCTCAAGATAGAGATAGTTCCCCTTGGACATCTAGACGTTGAATAGTCCCCAACTTCATGAATTTCTCCCCTAGGCTTTCGGCAACACTAGGACTGATCCAGCCCAAATGTCGGAGAAGATGGATAGCTACCGCTTGTTTTGCTCGCTTGGAGCCGTCCATCCCTTTGATGGCTAAGCCCATGCCTTCGCCAATTCTGCCGATGCACTGGATGCCCTCCGAGCCAGACTTACTGACAATTTCCCCATCGGTAAGCTGCATCAACTCCGTATCAAATTCTCCGACTCCAGCCACAAGGTTGGGATGGTGAGTCATGGCTCGAATTACTCTTTCTAGGTCTAGATTTGCTCCCGAAGCCAACTGAGCGTAGAGACTTGCCATCTGCCCCAGTTGCATAAAGTAGGTAGGCGCACCACAGTTATCTTGCGCTCCAATGATTTCTTCCCCCGGCATCTTCAGGAGTTCGGCAACTTTGGTGAGGATCAGTTTTTGGATGGGGTGATTGCGGTGGAGATAGTTGTGGAGGGGAAAGTGGAGTTGCTGACATACCGCCAACATTCCGGCGTGTCTGCCGGAGGATTCGTGCTGGAGTTGGGCTTTGCTGGGGGGCGCAAGGACGCACTGGAGAGCATCGGGGTCGAGGTCACACCGCCAGAGAATCTTAAATACTTGGCGACACTGCTCTGTGGTTCCTTGGTGGGTGCTACAGATGATGGCAAGGTCTCGATCGCTCAACCCGTAACGTTCCAGAGTCCCACTGGTAGTGGCGGCGATCGCCTGAAAAGGGGAAAGGGCAGCACCAATAAAGGTAGCAGTTTCTGGATTTCCCGCCGTGGAAAGGACTCGCCCCCGCTCATCAGCAACCACGGCTTGCACATGGTGGACTGATTCAATAATACCTTCCCGCAACAGGCGGACTTCCAACGCTAGGGACTGATTTCTTTTGCCTCTACTCATGAATCCTCATATTAAAACAAACAGCTTAAACTAGCCAGCTTAAACTAGCCAACTTAACCCACTTACTAATAATACAGCCCCTAAGACCCCGAAACTATTGATCAGGCGGCGGTGAATGGGGACAATATCAAAACTGACAATTAATCGATCGCGGCTCAACATTTCTGGAGGTTTCTGCCAAGTTTGTCCATCATACCAACCAGATTCTTCATAAAAAATTGTGGCTTTGCTCAGCGATCGCCCACATACCACCAAGCCGAATACAGCCGCAGCAGCGTTAGCACGGGCAGCAGAGTTGACCCCATGAGGGTAGAGAGCAAAAAATGTCCCAAGTCCCGACTGGGCGGAAAGCTACTTGCTGCCACCGTGGCTGCCAATCCCCCACTAGCCAGCCCCACCCAGCCAAGTTTTCGGCAATATTCTCCCCATCCCAAGGTTGCCCAGCCATAGAACCAAGAATCCTGCAACTGCTGATATTCGTTCACTGGTTGCTGTTCTGAGGGGACTGGACAAACAAACACTGAAGACTCTGGCATGGCTTTCCTCTCTGAATAAGGCTGATTAATCGACAAAACTGATTAGCAAGATCAATTAGCAAAAATTAGCAAAATTAATTATTGGTAGAATCAAAGGTATTGGTAGAATCAAAGGTGATCTGCTCTCCATGTCCCCAGAAAGCCTCCAGATTATAGAAATCTCGCTCTTCTGGCAGCATGATATGGGCAATGACATCGCCATAATCTTTGACAATCCAACTGCCCTCTGCCTGTCCCTGCACCCGGAGGGGCAAACGCTGTAAATCTTCTTCTACCTGGGCATCGATCGCCTGAGAAATCGCCCGCACTTGGACTTTGGAAAAACCAGTGACAATGACAAAATAATCAGCAAGGTAGGAAATCTCCCCCACATGGAGGATCATAATATCTCCAGCCTTGCGATCGTCGGCGGCAGTGGCGATGGCTCTGGCGAGATGATAGCTGTGGTTTTCTGGGCTATGGGCATTCCTTGAGTTCTGCTCTAGATCAAGGTTTGTCCCTAAATTATTATCAATATTTTCGTTAGTGTCGTCTAAAAAAGTAGAAGCATGACGAGTAGATTTTTTTTGCATTAAGTCTCCAATTAACTAAATTTGCTGTTGTTCGTGTTCAGATCTCTTGGCTGACTAGAAAGCTAGGGGATTGAGGCAAGGTGTAACGCCCAGTTTCTAGTGGCGATCGTCCGGGGGTGAATCAGATTTCGGGTATCTAATAGATATTTTAGAGCATAGTCACAGGATAGCCACACTGCTTGGTGCAAATGTTCTTCCGAAACCCGCCGTAATTTCACCAATTCTGGGGGTATTGCCCCGTTGGGGTTCGATCGTGTCGGCGACAAAAAGAATGCAGCTCAGGGTATCCATGCCGGGAGTGCCGAGGGTATGGTTGGCG
>JAAUUE010000405.1 GCA_012031635.1 Coleofasciculaceae cyanobacterium SM2_1_6
ATTTCTGATGCCGAACTAATGTTAACGTGAGTTCGATGCTCAGAAATACCCCTCATCCCCCTTCTCCCCTTCTCCCTCAAGGGGGAGAAGGGGAGTAAGAGTAATTTTTTCTTGTTCCCTCCCCCGTTCTGGGAGAGGGTGAGGGTGAGGGCTTCAGATTTTGTCGAACTCACGTTAATGTTAGCTAAGAACTTGCCGTAAATAAAATTCCTCTAGGGCAGTGACACAAACCGGATCATCAAAAAGTCTGGCTTGTTGGTGTTGCATTTTGGTTTTAATTTCTCTTCGCCACGAGGTATCCAAACCTAAACGTATAGCAATTTCTATATAATTTTCCACATCTTCAGCAATGGTTTCTGTCACCCCAATCATTTTCAGGAAACTGTCGGCATGGCGACCCCGCATAAACTCCCCCGGATAGGTCACTAGGGGCAGACCACAGGCGATCGCTTCTAGGGAAGTATTGCCCCCCGACCAAGTGCAGGTATCCAGAAATACATCGGCAACTAGATTCAGCCATAAATAATCTTCTCTAGCCGGAATTTTCAAGAACTCACAAAAGTCTGTGTAAATTAAACCTTGGGCGATAAAAGCTCGATCGAGTCTTGGTTGCAGTAATTCACCCCGGAGAAAGACAAACTTAGCGTGGGGAACTTGGAGAGCGATCGAGGGAAAGATGCGATCGTACTGGGGCAAGTATTTGAAAGGAGCTTGGAGACAAAGATAAATTACCGATGCTTCTGGCAAGGAAAAATAGGATTTGGTTTTAATATTTGGGGCTGTAGTAGCAGTGTTAGACTCAGGATATAACTGATTATTAATAGCAGAATTAACTTGGGGATTAACTTCGGAAATAACACCATTAATGGGATGGTTAACTTCAGAATTAATTATTGGAATATCTCTGGGGGCAGGATAGGCAACGCCGATATTCGGTAATTTAACTAAGGTTTCTGAATAATGATCTTGAGCATTTTCTGGTTCCATTAATTCACTAGAGAGAAAATAGTCGATCGTGCCTAAACCCGTAGTAACTGGATGTCCCCAAGCAGTACATTGAATCGGTGCAAGACGCAAGCCTGCCATCGCCATAGTCGGCGCATCCATGCCAATTTCTGGGAAGACAAGAATGTGTAATTTATCTTGCAGAATTTGCTCACACACCGCCTCAAAATTGGCGGAAAGATGATAGAAACTATGGCTCCATTGTTGAAAATTATGAGTAACAATATCCACCGTGCTACCTGTATGGTAACAATAGATTTCTAGTTGGGCTTGATTATGTAACTTCAGCCAACCTTGGAGCCAGTAAGTTCCACTATAGGAACACAAATAGTTAGAAACATAGCCGACTCTAATTTTTTGATTTTCTCCCAATTCGTGCCTTGGTAAATCTTGTACCCAAGCTGGAAAACGAGCCGCCATGATTTTGCTTAATAACTGCCCGTACTGAATTTGCAAATCCCGGACATTATGGGCTTGATAGGCGAGGTAAAAATTAGTGACTCGGCTAATCCCTAAAAAGGCTTGGTTAATCTCTTCTGGGGTCTCTAGTTTAGTAATTGCTTGGAGAGTATTTAATCCTTGTTGAAATCTTTGTTTATAGAATTCTATCTGTGCAACAGAGTCATAAATCATCGGCACTAAAAGATATTGCAGAATTTGAAAAACATAATCTTGGGGAATTAAATTAGCAGCAGTTTTGGCTTGTTCGATCGCCTCTTCAATCCTGTCCTGTTGTTGGAGTTGAATAATCAGGGTAAATTGCAATCTGGGATCCAAGGGATGGTAATGTACTCCCCTTTGTAAAACTTGAATAGATTGAGAAAATTCCTGTAATCTTTGATGGGCTTCACTACAATTAAAATATAAATTAGGTTCCAGAATATCTGGAGAAATATCTGAATTTAGCAACCCTAAATCAAGTAACTTCTGGTAAATGCTAATAGCTTGAGCATACTTACCTTGATAATAAAAATTATGCCCTGTAGCTAATAGAAATTCCGGGCGTTGAGAATATTCTTCTGCAACTTGAAGATTGCTAATTAAATCTAAGTTATCTGGATTAAATTCTAAACCATTTCGATAAATCTTAATTGCTTCTTCTATCTCTCCTTGAGCTAAGAGCAGATTTCCTAAGTTGAGATAACAGCCAACATGGTGAGGATGCAGATTAATTCCTTGATAGTAAATATTAATAGCTTGGGCAGTTTCTCCGAGGGCGACGAGGGAATTTCCGAGGCTGGAATACAGATCAATAAACTCTGGATTAAGGGCTTGGGCTTTGAGAAAAGAGCCGATCGCTGCCGGATATCTTTCCCCCGCATGGTACAACAAACCCAAATTATACCAACCCTCAAAACTATCACTATTCCAGAGAAGAAAGTCTTGGTAATATTTTTCGGCAATTATTAAATCTCCTTGGGCATGGAGTTGCAGAGCCTTGAGGTAAATTGCCCTAGCTTCTGATTGTTGCTGCTCTAAGGTTTGTAAGTTAGCAATGGCAATAATTACAGATTTTTCTTGTTTTGCTTGATATTGCTGCCAGTCAAAATCTATAGGGAAAGATTTATTTTGACAATCCCAACCTAGAATAGTTAAGCCATTTCCAAAACTAGGATGATGGTCGATCGAGGTAGATAAGTCTAATAATAAAGTTGCCTCTGGATTAATAGCTAGAAAATCCCAAATACCTTGTTTGGTAGTTCCCCAATTCGTATTATTAATAATTACTAATGCTTGCTCAGCAAGAAATTCCCTAGCTAACATCAGCCCCATGAGTTGCGATCGATAGTCGTGGGAACCATCATAAAAATATACACCAAGGCGATCGTCAGTTGCGGCGGCTCTGAGGTCAAAAAAGAAACTTTCACAATCTTGAGCGTAGAAATATACCTGATCTGACAATTGAAACTTTTCTAAATTATCTGTTAATTTTAATAGGCTTTCTTCGGGGTCATCATGACTAGCAAAGTCATCTATGGCGTAGGCAACTTTATCTAGATTATTTAATAAAGCTCCGATTAATGTAGCTCCTTGATTTGTGCCAATTTCACAATAAATTTCTGTTGTGTCCAGACAGCTAACTGCAAAGTTTAATAACTGCATAATATTAGCTGTAGTTACTCTGCCTATAGTTGTTAAAACCTCTGCAAACCGAGTAGATTTCGGCTCGATCGTCTCCTCACCCCAAGCATGATAAAAATTCGGTAATTCTTGAATAAACTTTTGATAATCCATAGATATTAATAGTAGAAATTAGATGCAGCACGTAGAAAGTAAAAAGTAAAAAGTAGAAAGTAAAAAGTAGAAATTTTACTCTGTTTTTGCCTTTTGCCTTTTGCCTTTTGCCTTGATTTTTACCTTTTGCCTTGACTCTGATACTTTTTAAATACTTAAAGATTTTTGCATGATAGCGATCGGGGCAGGGTGACCAAGCCAGATTTCAAGGGCGGCGGCTCCTTGGTGAACTAACATTTCTAGCCCGTTGAGAATTATTGCTTGTTGTTGTTCTGCCTGTTGCAAGAAAAGGGTTTTTGCTGGGTTATAGATTAAATCATAGGCGATCGCCCCCGGTTTGAGCGAGGCGATGCTGGGGGAAATTCCTGAGGGCGGATAGGAGGAACCTAATAATTCTAAGGGAGAAGATTGGATTTCTGGAGTCATGCCAATGGGAGTAGTATTGACGACTAGATCAGCATGGGGTGATAAAGTTGCCAAATCCTCCCATGGATAAATAGTAACTAAACCTTCTAGGGGAGAACCAGCCCAGCTTTGGTAAAAAATTTTGAGTTTCTCTGGATTGCGCCCCACCACTTGAATTTGCTGGCATCCCAACT
>JAAUUE010000406.1 GCA_012031635.1 Coleofasciculaceae cyanobacterium SM2_1_6
CTTTCCTCTTACTCCCCTTCTCCCTAGGGAGAAGGGGCTGGGGGATGAGGGGCTTTTTCCTTATTCACGCAAGAGGTCTAATGCTAAAAACAGGGAGCTAAAAATAGGGAGCTAAAAACAGCAAAAGGCGGACTACAGCCCACCCTACTTAAATTGTCGTCAAAAGTAATCTATGGTCAGGTTAACTGAGGGCTGTGCCTAGGAGTCACGGCGGTAGGGACCACCGCTTCTGCCTTCTGGTCTGCCTTCGGGTTTGGGTTTGGCTTTGTTGACCTTGAGCGATCGCCCCATCCACTCTGCACCGTCGAGGGCTTCGATCGCCGCTTCTTCTTGGGCATCACTTGCCATCTCCACAAACCCAAAACCCCGTGGTCTCCCGGTTTCTCGATCGGAAGGTAGTTGGACTCTCTTGACAGTACCGTATTCTGCAAATACGTTAGTTAGTTCTTCTTCGGTCACCTGATAGGATAGGTTCCCAATGTAAATCGACATAAAGGCTTCTCCAGAAATCAATAATGTAGAGATTTAAATCCGGACAGCCGCCTGTAACTCAACACAAACATACACAACCGAAAATAACTCTCGTCTTCTTTAATTTATCATATTTTTTTCTTTAGACAAGGGTGGGGATTATATCTCTTTGTTGATTGCTTTCTTGCGCCAATAATTCCATGGCTTGATCAATCAGCACTACCCCCTGATGAACGGTGTCAATGAGACATAACTCTCCCCGGAGTTGGGCGGCTCCTGTAAATCCCTTAGCGTACCAAGTCATGTGTTTTCGGGCTTGGCGGACTCCTCGATCGCCTTTGTATTCATAGAGTGCTAACAAATGCTCTCTGGCGCAGGCAAGCCGCTCGATCGCCGTCGGTGGAGTTCTTAGCTGTCCTGTTTTCAGGAAATAATCAATCTCCCCCACCAAAAATGGATAGCCCAGAGTCCCCCGGGAACACATCACCCCATCGGCTCCCGTTTGTTCAAGGCACTGCACCGCTGCCTCCACAGAAAAAATATCCCCATTGGCAATTACCGGAATTTGTAAAATTTCCTTCACTTTGGTAATCCATTCCCATTTAGCATTACCGTTATAGCCTTGGGAACGGGTGCGACCATGGACAGTGATCATCTTGGCTCCGGCGGCTTCCATACGGCGGGCAAAATCAAGAATAGTAATCTCTTTGTCTGTCCACCCAAGGCGGGTTTTCACCGTCACTGGCACTGGGACTGCGGCGACTACCGCCCGGACGATCGCTTCGGCGGTCTCTGGTTCCCGGAGCAGAGAAGAACCCCCGCCATTTTTGGTGATTTTGTTGACAGGACAACCCATATTAATATCAATGGTATCAGCGCCCTCCTCCACCGCCATCACCGCTGCCTCTGCCAAAAAATCTGGACGACAATCAAAAAGTTGGATACTAATGGGGCGTTCCTGCTCATCTAACTCCATGATTTTGGGCAATTCCCGGACGTAGTGCAACCCGGTAGCATTGACCATTTCGGTATACATCATCGAATCTGGAGCATAGCGGCGCACCAAACGGCGAAACACCAAATCTGTCACCCCAGACAAAGGAGACTGCAACACCCGACTCCGAACAGCAAAATCACCAATTTGCAGCGGGGTAGCAAGACGAGATTGTAAACTAGGAGATAGGAAGACCATAGGAACTCGTAGAAAATTTTAAAAAGTTTCAGGAAATTGAGGGCAGGACGTTTAAGTGAGGTTGGCAATGCGGAAGTGGGTGACAAACGGTTTACTAGTAGGAGCTATGACTTTAATTGTGGGGGCAACGGTGTCCTTAGTCATGCCCAATGGGGGTTCAGGAATTGCCCTCGCAGGGGGAACTGTGGGAGCGATCGCTGCTGCTTTCCTCAGTAAACGTCAAGATAGCCAAGCCAAGGCTGAGATTCTCCAAGAAGTCCGCCGGGTCGCCAAAGCTGTGGATGAGATCGAGGTCCAAATTATCCATAGTGCTGAGTTGGAAACCCTCAGCAAATTCCGTGACCAGATGCAACAAATGCAGCATCAAATTCTCCTGTCTCAACAGTCCCAACAAATTACCAGTGATACTGTCATTCAGCTACAGCAGATCATTACCAATCTCGCCGAAATCCAGCCCCGCTTGGTGAACTTGCCGACTCCCCGCACAACTCCTAAGCCTTCTAATTTTACACCCAATTTCCCGAAACTAGAATCTTCTGAGGCTGCACCGCCCTCGATCGCCGGACTCCTGCTGTGGTTGAGCCAAAGACAAGTCCAAGTAACCACCCACCGCCAGCCCAGTGGTGTGGATATTGTCTTCGATCGCTTGGCTTTGTTTTTGGGCGATCGCTACGGGAGTTTAGCTCCATTATTAAAGAAAATCAAGGTTTCTCTACAAACGGGCAGTAGATTTCGCCTCAGTCTGGCCGATCGCACCCAAATAGATATCACCAACTGTACCCAGTTCTGTCGGATGCTCAAGGACGATTCCTTCCTTGCCTACTACTACTATTCTCCCCTCGATAAAGTCATTCAAGCCGCCCCTCAACGCAGTTTTACCAATTTTTTTAATGGTGATTGGTTCGAGAGATTTGTCTACCACAAAGTTTGTGATCTGCTCAGTGCCAATAATTACCAATACGAATGTTTAATTAACCCAGATGTTATCCTTGCCAATACTAATAAATTCGGGTTAGATTTACTGTTTTTAATCGGACAAGAACCTCTATGGTTAGAGTGTAAAACTGGTCAAGACTACACGGCTTTTCTAGAAAGATACTCCAACCATCGTAAAGCCCTAGGCATTCCGAAAGAAAGGTCTTTTTTAGTAATTCTTGATATCACCGAAAGCCAAACCATCGACTTAACTAATCTTTGGGATATTACCGTAGTTAATCGGGATAATTTTTTGAATCAAATCAGTCGAAATCTTGATTTGGAATTACCTCCAGAATTAGAAATTAAGAGCTTTAGTAATTGTAATTCTAATAGTTCTAATAACTCTAATAGCTCTAACAATTCTACAGACGAGATTAAAGAATACCATAAAAATCTCCTTGGTTTGTCTCCGATCTTAGACATTAAGAATGGGAGTAATTATTTAGTAAGTTCTAGCAATTCTAATCATGGTGATGCTGACTCTAGGGTTAGTTTAATAGCTAATTCTAGTTTTGATACTAATTTTGAGAATGCTCCCCAAGAAAAATTTGGAGTAGAAACTGAGATTAACGAGGATATTAGTTCCTCGATCCCGGCTGGCAAATTATCAACTTTTCTGCGGCGGCAAAATCTCCGTCCCCTCCCCGAAGAACGTCCGTTAATTATTCGGGAGTTCATTAACTTGTGTCGCAGTCTTGATCATCCCCAGACCCTGACTGAAATTAAGGCTATTCTGGTAAATCAATTTCAAGATTATCCAGAAATCTCCAATGTAAAATTGCATCAAGTCCTGAAGGCGATCGCTCAAGCGGGAGTTTGCCAAAATCAAGAAGGAGAAATTGTTACATCTTTTAATTCCCCCATCGCCAGCCTTGCAATTTTAGACACCGGGGCGATCGAGCAAAAATGTATTTTGAGTTATGCCAGCACTATCCTTGCCTTTGATCCCCATTACTTCCAACAGCCTCAACAAATCGAAGAATTTGAAACTGTAGTGGGTGGCAAGTTTCCCTCAGAATTAGCTGAAATCATGGAATAGATTATTCTAGCAGTCCTAAATGATTGCACCCGCCTGCGGCGGGTACAATAGACCTCTTGCGTCGAATCATGACCCTCACCCTAAATCCCTCTCCCTAGGGAGAGGGACTTTCCTCTTACTCCCCTTCTCCCTAGGGAGAAGGGGCTGGGGATGA
>JAAUUE010000030.1 GCA_012031635.1 Coleofasciculaceae cyanobacterium SM2_1_6
TTTCAAGGTTTGTTGTAATAAGCTAATCTGGTTCATAGGGTTTCTGTGATTGTGTTGTTACTTTCTATGAAACCCTTTTCTTACCTCTTTTTACAACCCTCTACTCTTTTTTGTCCTGTACTTAGAGTGATATTAGACAAAGATTTCCGTTTAATACATAGTTAGCTGGCTCCGCTCATCCTTTTCTCTTTCTGTTTAAATAATCGTAATAAGGTAATGGAACAACTCAAGTTTACTCTCGGACCGTACGAGATATTTGCTTCTATTGTCGGAGGATCTCCACTAATTCTAGCCATATTTCTGATTTGCAATCCATCCAATAATTTGCAAGATTTATTTTTAACTATTAGAAACAATTTATCAATACCAGTAGTACTTTTAATGGTATTTTTTAGCTATATATTGGGAGGCTCAGTGCAGGGGGTAACATGGAGATACTTCTTATTTTTATGCAAACTTTTGCGTCGGGACTACAATTTTTTTGGAAGTATGATTTCAGAAAAGAATGCTCTACTCACACAGACAAGTGAGGTTCAAGTGCCTTCAGTTCTTGAATTTGAAGATAAGCTAGTGCTTCTGCTTCGAGAGAAAGTAGGGATTCCCAAAAATGTGGATTGGCTTAATGCTAGGTTGACTGCCTATCTAAGAGAGCGCAATAGTCAGGCTGTCATAGCCTCAGAATCACACTTGGCGAACCACATCATGTATAGGAATATGTCTTTTGGATTTCTTCTTTTGCCTATTGTTTTTCTAGTGAACCTACTCCGGACTCAGTTATTCACTTTTGAGCAATCAGTGCTTGTCCTGTTATTTTTATTAATCTCTTATATGACTTTCTTTCGAGCATTATCATTCAAAAAATGGCATAATAGGGAGCTTCTTCTCGGCTTCTACTTTTCTGCTTGCAATAGTATGCAATAACGCATATCATTTTTGTTTTAACGAAAGTAATATATTCTACCATTGCAAATTTGAATACTTTCCCAGACAATAAAAAACATTAATTATTACCTATTCTCCCTACCTTAGTATCTTCTTCTCAACTATACGAAAAATTTATTCGACAGGTAATCATTTTAGGTCAAGGGACAAAATTTTCATTAACCTCTTCGATCGAGAATTATTTAATAATGAATTATCAACTTAAGTTAGAACGAATCGATAAATTAAAAACTTGGTTAGATGAGTTTAGACCCTTTGCACCCATGATTGTCGCTGAACTTAAAAAGCTCTATGACGTGCAGTTTACTTACAATTCTAATGCCATTGAAGGGAATACTTTAACTCAAAGTGAAACCGAGTTAGTTTTGACGAAAGGGATTACGATCGGGGGCAAAACCCTTGATGAACATTTAGAAGTGATCGGGCATAAAGAGGCGATCGACTATGTTGAAAATTTAGCTCAACGAGATACAGAGATTAATGAATGGGAAATTAAACAAATTCATAATCTTATTCTCCGCAAAATTAACCCAGAGGAAGCAGGTAATTATCGAACACTGGATGTGATGGCAGCAGGAACAAATTATCATTATCCTCCCCATTATTTACTATCTCAATTAATGCATGATTTTGCGATCTGGCTCAATTCTGCATCTGCCCTTAGGCTCCATCCAGTTGAATATGCGACGCTGGCTCATTATCGTTTGGTTTCGATTCATCCTTTTCGGGATGGGAATGGTCGAACGGCTCGGTTATTAATGAATTTATTATTAATTCGATCGGGCTATCCGATCGTGGTGATTAGGAACCAAATTCGCAATGATTACATTAATGCTTTAGCCTATGGGCAACAAAACCAAGATGATTTAAGTCAGCTTTACGACTTAGTTTTTGATGCTACGATTACGTCACTTGTTGAAGTTTTAAGATTATTGGTGACGGCAAAGAGCAACCGGGAAAAGGGACAGGATTTTTATCAAGAGATTACTGATTTTCTTGATAGTAGCGGTGGTTTTGGAAATGGGTGATTCAGTAGCGATCGTGCCTAGGTAGGCTAACAAGTTAATTATCTGCAACTGGTTACTTCTGGGATGCAATCTGAATATTTTCCCGGACGGAGGCGGCCGATCGATGCAATTGCGCCAACTCCTCTGGGGTCAGGTCTAATTCTAAAATTTTCTCCACACCTTGCTGCCCCAAGCGACAGGGAACACCCACAAAAATATCTGACAAACCATACTGTCCTTCAAGATATACGGCGGCGGCGACTTGACGTTTTTGGTTATCAAGAATTGAGGCAACCATGGTACAAATAGCCGAAGCTGGGGCCAGGGAGGCTCCTCCCGTCCGCATCAGGTTGACAATCTCTGCGCCGCCGTTGCGAGTCCGCTCTACAAGGCGATCGATCACCTCTGGCTCCATGAGTTCCGTGATGGGAATCCCCCCCACCGTCGAATAGCGGGGTAGCGGCACCATCAGATCACCATGCCCACCCAAAACTAAGGCACTCACATCCCGGATCGATACCCCTAATTCTTGGGCAATAAAGTATTGAAATCGGGCGGAATCTAAGACTCCAGCCATCCCCATAATCCGCTGGGTGGGTATTTGGGTGGCTTGCCAAGCGAGGTAGGTCATGACATCGAGGGGATTGGTGACGAGAATGAGGATGGCGTTGGGGGACTGGGCGATCGCCTGTTGAGCTGCTTGAGTGACAATTTCGCCATTAATTTTCAAGAGATCATTCCGACTCATCCCCGGTTTGCGGGGTAGTCCAGCCGTGATGATCACAATTTCCGAATTAGCCGTATCAGCGTAGTCATTAGTCCCCAAGACTTGGCGCTCATAGCCCTCCAGACCCCCGGCTTGATTCATATCGAGGGCAATTCCCTGGGGCATTCCCGGCACGACATCCAACAGCACCACTTGGGCTAGATTTTTCTCAATTACCCTCTGGGCAAGGGCACTGCCAACTTTCCCACCACCAATAATTGCAATCCGATAGAGATTATTCATCATGTTTTTGTCTTCATTGCACCCCAGAGATTCCCACGGCGGTGATCATCACCATCGTCACGATAATTTGCCTCGACTTTAGCTCATTTTTAACCTGTCATTAAACTAACCTGTCATTAAACTGACATCACAGTTTATTCTTTGATTTGGCGGCGCTCTCTAGTTAACTGATCCACTGTATCACCGATGACGGCGGTTAGACTCTTGCGGGTTTGGGCGTGGTTTTCCTGCTCTAGCTTTAGGGAGGCAAACAGTCGATCGCGCTCTTCGAGAATTTCACTCAGGTGCAGTTGCAGGTCTTCAACTTTGTCAAGGGCAGCAGCTTCGGCACGGATTGACCCGATCGGGTTATTTGCCTTCACCAATAAACTCCCTCCCGGTAACTGCCGTACCTGTT
The DNA here is from genome assembly GCA_012031635.1 of Coleofasciculaceae cyanobacterium SM2_1_6. Lineage (GTDB taxonomy): Bacteria > Cyanobacteriota > Cyanobacteriia > Cyanobacteriales > JAAUUE01 > JAAUUE01. Next base: position 3,356 of record JAAUUE010000030.1, read on the forward strand.
CCTTGAGAGCCTCCATTTGTTGTTGGGCTGACTTGTTTTCAAGGCGGCGCTGCTGGGCTTCGGTGTTGTACAACTGTCGCCAGCTATCGGCACTGGCTTGGGCGGTATCCAAGTCCTGCTCTAGCTCTGAGACTTTTTGCTTCAGAGATTTGATCTCCTCTAGCCATTGGGTAATATCTTCACTCATCCTCTTCCTCTCCAAAGATCTGCCAAACTAGATTAACCTAAGATTAACTTAAACCTAATTGCAACTAGCTTGCATCTAAGCTACGTGAATAAATAGATAATTAATCAAATTCCTTGATCTTAATACTAGGACACTAGGAGGATGTCTGAAAAGTCTAAATTTGCCTAGCACTGATGCCTAAATTGGGGATCATCAATAATTACAGCACTTTTCTGGTTTGTGAATGACAGGCAAGGGGCTTAAGCCCCTTGTTCCATGGGGAAAGCGTGTCTTCATCTAGCTGAAAAACGCTGTATTTCATAATTACAGGAAGCCATGAGTTCAATACTCCAAAAAAGAGACAAGGCCCAAACCCCTATCTTGCCTAGCCTGATTACTCCAGCACAAATGGTAGCCTATTGCTTGACTGCAACTCAAAGGGAGGAGGCTCGATTACAAAAATTGCAAAGGAGACGATCGCAAGGCATGATAGTAGCCCAGCAAGCGGCTCAAGTTCTTAAGCAATGGGGCGCAGCACGAGTTGTCCTCTTTGGTTCTATTCTTACCGAGTGTTTCCATGAAGCCTCAGAATTGGCTCTAGCTGTTCAAGATTTGCCTGAGCATCTCTAGTTTCGAGCTAGCCTTGGCAGAACTTACGCACAAGACTCCAGATGTAGGGTGGGCGATGCCCACCCTACCCCTACTAATAGTGGATAAAACCTTATTTTGCGTAAGTCCTACTTGGCTCCAGTGGTTCTAGTTACCTTAGGTGTTTCCACAGGTGTAGTCTCTATTTTGGCTGGAGTCTTTGTGGAAGTTTTTGTAGTTCTGGTAGTCCCGGTCGTTTTAGTAGGTTTAGCCGTAGTCTCCGCAGGATCAGTTTTAGTAGTTTTAGTAGTCTTAGTAGCCTTTGCAGCCTTTGTAGTAGTCGCTTTAGCGGCAGTTGGAGCCTTAGTAGTTTTAGCCGTAGTTTTAGCCGTAGTTTTAGCCGTAGTTTTAGCCGTAGTTTTAGCCGTAGTTTTAGATGCAGTTTTGGCAGAAGTTTTACTAGAGCTAGCAGTCTTTTTGGCTGGCGCTTTGGCGGCTAATAATTGGAGGGCAGTTTCAAGGGTCAGGGTTTCCACAGTTTCCCCTTCTGGTAGCCCTGCATTGGTTTTGCCATGATTGACATAGGTTCCGTAGGGCCCAGAATATAAATTCACTGGCTCTTGATCCGTTGGATGTAAGCCCAATTCCCGGAGAGGAGTTTTCTTGGCTCCCCTGCCCCTAGCTGCCTTGGGTTGCGCCAATAGTTCCAAAGCTCGATCGAGGGTAATAGTAGTGGGATCATCAGGAGCCTTGATCGATCGATAATCCTTACCCGCCTTACCCTGATCATGGACGACGTAGGGACCAAACCTGCCATTATTTGCCTGAATCCGACACTGAGTTTCTGGATGCACTCCCAGGGTCCGGGGCAGTTCCAAAAGACTAACCGCCAACTCTAGGGTGACAGTTTCGATCGTCACTCCCTTGGGCAGAGAGGCCATCTTCGGTTTTTTATTTTCTTCGGTGGCATCCCCCAACTGCACGTAGGGCCCGTAGGCGCCGATCTTGACATAAATAGGTTCCCCAGTTTCTGGATGCAATCCCAATTTATCAGGACCTTCGGTTTTTTGTTTAAGGAGAATTTCCACCTGAGCGGGGTCTAATTCCCCCGGTGTTAAGTCCTTGGGGATGGAAGCAGTGACCGTAGCGCCTTCCCGCTCCGTTTCCAGATAGGCTCCAAACTTGCCAATCCGCACGATTACCCCCAGATTTTCTAGCTGCACCATCCGGGCTTGGGCGGGATCAATTTTCGTCTCCTGTTCCTTGACTTGGGTTTCTAGCCCCTGCTCCCCTAGGTAAAACTTTTGCAGGTAGGGCAGCCACGCCGCTTCCCCGGTGGAAATTTCATCGAGGGTCTGCTCCATTTTGGCGGTGAATTTTGTATCGACCAGATCAGGAAAATAGGTTTCCAAGAGGCTAGTCACTGCAAAGGCAGTAAAGGTGGGAATCAAGGTGTGGGCTTGGAGTTGGGCATAACCTCGATCGCAAATTGTGCCGATAATACTGGCGTAGGTACTGGGTCTACCAATGCCTTCACTTTCCAGCATTTTCACGAGGGATGCTTCTGAATAGCGGGCGGGGGGTTGGGTTTCGTGGGCGATCGCCTCTAGGCTCCGACACTCTGGATGATCTCCCGGTTGCATAGACGGTAAAATTACTTCTTGATCTTCTAAAGCCGCCTCTGGATCATCGGAACCCTCCACATAGGCTCGCAAAAAGCCCGGAAAATCGATCCGCTTACCACTGGCTCGGAACCCCGCATCAGCTACTTGGAGGTGGACACTCACCAAGGTCTGCCGGGAATCGGGCATCTGGGAAGCCACGGTGCGTTTCCAGATCAAATCGTAGAGAGCCAACTCCTTTGCCGTTAATCCCGTAGCTTGGGGAGTGCGAAAACTGCTGCCTGCTGGACGGATAGCTTCGTGGGCTTCCTGCGCTCCTTTGGATTTGGTGGTATAGTGGCGGGGTTTAGCAGGGACGTATTCCTTGCCGTAGCGCTCCAAGACACAGGCCCGGGCGGCGGTAATCGCTTGCTCAGAAAGATGGACAGAATCTGTCCGCATGTAAGTAATGTAGCCATTTTCGTAGAGGCTCTGGGCAATCCGCATGGTTTCCCTAGCTGAAAGGCGGAGTTTGCGGTTGGCTTCCTGTTGCAAAGTGGAAGTAGTAAAAGGAGGTGAGGGCTTGCGACTGACGGGACGCTCTTCAATTTCTGCCACCGTCCAAGGCTGACCATCAAGGCGTGCTTGCAGGGCGATCGCTTCGGTTTCCCCCAATAACACCACTCGCCGTCCGGGAATTAGCTGCCCTGTATTTTCATCAAAATCTGCCCCGATCGCTACCTTCACGCCCCCCACGGTGACTAGCTTGGCATTAAATTCTCCCCCACAATTTAGATGAGCCAACAAATCCCAATAGCTAGCCTGCCGAAAAGCTCGCCGCTGCCGTTCCCGGATCACCAACAGCCGCACCGCTACTGACTGGACTCGTCCTGCCGAAAGCCCCCAAGCAATTTTCTTCCAAAGCAAAGGCGAAAGGGTATAACCAACGAGGCGATCGAGAATCCGCCGGGTTTCTTGGGCATGGACTAGCTGTTCATCTACTTGCCGACAGTTTTGTAAAGCCCGTTGAATGGCTTCTTGGGTAATTTCGTGGAACACCATCCTCTTAATCGGCACCTTGGGCTTCAGTAACTGGAGCAAATGCCAACTAATACTTTCCCCTTCCCGGTCTTCGTCCGTCGCCAGAATTACTTCTTCCGCATTCTTTAAGGCTTCTTTCAGTTCCTTAACAATTTTCTGTTTGTCCTTAGGAATAATGTACAGGGGCGAAAAGTCCTCGGCTACGTTTACTCCTAGGGTAGCCCATTTTTCTTTCTTGTAAGCAGCCGGAATTTCATCTGCCGAGGACGGCAAATCTCGGATATGCCCCATAGAAGCTGTCACCTGATAACTAGGGGGCAGGTAGCTACGAATAGTCCGGGCTTTGGTAGGAGATTCAACAATAACAAGAGTGGACATGGTAAACCGGGATAGCAGTGAGTAAGTCCTTGTACCACAAGGATCGTAATGAAGGCAATCAGCAAAGACAAATCGGTAGAATCCTGAATTTATACTACTTCTAACACATTCTGACAATTTCCCAAGCAGTACAGCCTGATTATTCCATAAACAGTAGTTCTTGCTCCAAGTTATTCAGATACTCAAGTTATTTAGATACTAAGTAAATTCAACTATTTAACTTTTTTAGGGAATTGTAAAGTATTATTAAAGATAGTATAAAGATAATAAGAAGTTAAAAATTTTGGTGAAGGAATTTTCATGGATAGCCGCTTTTTTACATCCCTCGCAGTAGATTTTCCTGTGGTTGAACGATCGATCCCCCTTCAGCACTACCTCCGTCAGCCCCAACGCCTAGTGAAAGCGATCGCCCACAAAAGCCAGATTGACAGCCTAGGAAACGATCGCTATCGCCTCAAAATGCGTCCCCTCAATTTTCTTTCCCTGACCATCCAGCCCGTGGTAGATCTGCGAGTCTGGTCTGATACCTCTGGACATCTCCTCCTCCGGTCAACCGATTGCCAAATTCACGGGCTTGATTACATTGACCAACGCTTTGATCTCAATCTCCGGGGCGAACTCCACACCCAGCAGGTTAATGGCATCACCCATCTCCAAGGCTGTGCCGAGCTAGAAGTAAAAGTCACCATTCCCTTCCCTTTGTCTTTAACTCCTCAAGCCATCGTTGAAGTGACGGGGCAGAGCCTCCTCAAAGGGGTGTTAGCCACCATGAAGCAAAGACTATCTCACCACCTCCTCCTCGACTACGAACACTGGGCTGAGGACAATCTGGTAATCTCGCAATTGAGTTCTCCTGCTCCCCTCGATTTCTCCCCCAATAACTAATTTCTAGATTCTTCCCAGATTCTTCCCAAATTTTTCCTAAAATCTTCCCCAGTTTTTTTAATCCCTCTAACTCTCTAAAAATTCCTGAGTGCAAAATCCCCTAGTGCCGAAATTCTTGGGCTTGGCTACGGTTCCCTAGCAGTATTGGGGTTTAGCCTGAGTTTGCCAGCCGCCCGGGTAGCGGTAGTAGAGCTTGAGCCGACCATTGTGGGTTTGGGACGATCGGTCGTCGCCGCAGTTTTGGCTCTCTTTGTCTTAGTTATTACGAAGCAACCTATTCCCCCGCAACGCTACTGGCGGGGATTGATCATTGCTGCCTTTGGGGTCGTGTTAGGTTTTCCCCTGCTGTCGGCTTGGGCGATGCAACGCTTACCTGCTGCCTACGGGGGAGTTGTGATTGGCTTAATTCCCCTCGCCACAGCGATCGTGGCGACTATCCGGGTGCGAGAGCGTCCTGACCGCAAATTCTGGAGTGCCAGCTTCACAGGGACAGGGACAATTCTCCTATTTATGGCTATTTCTGGTGCGGGAACTCTGCAAATTGCTGATTTAGCTTTAATTGGGGCGGTGGTTTCGGCGGCGATCGGCTACGTGGAGGGAGCAAAGCTGTCTGCCCATTTAGGGAGTTGGCAGGTGATCTGCTGGGCGTTGGTCATTGTCGCTCCCATTACTGTGATTCCCGTGGGTTTATCGATCGTGCAGCAGGGATTGCAGGCTTCGCCCTTGAGTTGGGCAGCTTTTGCCTACGGGAGCATATTTCCGCAGTTTTTATGTTTTTTTGCTTGGTATCACGGCATGCATCTGGGGGGGATTGCCAAAGTGGGGCAACTCCAACTGGTGCAACCATTTCTGACTCTGTTCTTTTCGGGAATATTCTTGGGGGAAACTATTACTCCCTTGATGTTGGTTTGTGCGGCGATCGTGATTACCTGTGTTGCCGTGAGTCGGACAGCCCAAGTTCAGCGATCGTGATTTTGAAAGATTAGCCAATTTCCCAAACTTATTCCCAAAACTTAGATTTACCAAGGCTTAGAGCCATCAAAATTAAACTTAACTAAACTCACCGCCTGAAGATAGAGAGAAAAATCTATCCTGTTTGCAATTCTTATCTTCGCCCCTAGTTATCCCCCAGCCATTCCCCATAGTTTCCCCAGAGATCGGCGAGTTTTTCCCTAGCTTTCCACAGGTTTTCCCCAGCCATTTTCCCTCAGTATCGGTTGTTAAGCCTAATTTGGGGATAACCCCAGTTTCTTAAGGAGAAGCAACAATATCTGAGAGTTTTATGAACTTTTGTAACAAGAAATGCTGTAAAACCCTGATTCTCTCGTTGCAGATGTTTCCTCTCGGCGGCTCTCATCCAGCCCGGAGTCTCTCATAACAGGTTGCTAATTTTTGAGTCTTGATTGAAAATAGTCATCTACAAGCAAGCATTAATCCACCTCCCTCGTCTCTACAGAAAACTTTATGACTCCTACAATTAGCATTTTGACAGAAATTCCTGAAGAACTACATAGCTCCCTGAAAGGCTATCTCGAAAGCCACCCTAGCTGGGATCAAGACCGGGTATTTGCGGCGGCTCTATCTTTATTTTTGTTACAAAATACCGTGGAAAAACCCGCAGGAACTGGTAACTATCGAGCCTGTGCCAAAGTTTATCTAGAAAGCCTGTTTCAACACCAAGCAACCTAGAAGACCCAATTCAATGGAAAATAGAAATCATAAATTTTTAGTTGATTAGGTAATTAATTTAGTTAGTCGATCGAATTAGTTGATTAGTTCGATCGCTACTTTTAATATATTGATATAGCGATCCTAAATTATTTTCTAAATTAAATTGCTTCTGGTAGGTGATTCCACCCGCCGCCGGCGGGTGAAATCATTTAGGACTGCTATCTACATATTGATTCATTAGACCTTTTGCGTGAAGAAGGAAAAAGCCCCTCATCCCCCAGCCCCTTCTCCCTAGGAGAAGGGGAGTAAGAGGAAAGTTCCTCTCCCTAGGGATAGGGATTTAGGGTGAGGCTCATGATTCACGCAAGAAGTCTATTGATTCCTACAGGAACAAATCTTGAGCAGAAGGTAATAAAAATCTATGGCTTATTTATGGTTTAAATCGTTTCATATCATTGGTTTCGTTGTTTGGTTTGCGGGATTGTTTTACCTAGTCCGCCTATTTATCTACCATGTGGAAGCCACAGCCCAGCCGGAACCCGCCCAAGGAATTCTGAAGCAGCAGTACGGGATTATGGAAAAGCGCCTGTACCACATCATTACCATGCCGGGGATGATCGTCACGATCGCCATGGCGCTGGGGATTCTGTGGACGGAGCCGGAAGTCTTAAAACAGGGCTGGCTCCATGCCAAGTTAGCGTTTGTGGCGGTACTAATTGGCTATCATTTCTACTGTGGTAGCTTGATGAAGCAGTTGGCAGAAAATCGCTGTCAGTGGAGCAGCCAAAAACTCCGGGCTTTGAACGAGGCTCCGACCCTGTTACTTTTAGTGATCGTCCTCTTGGCAATTTTCAAAGATGGTCTGCCTACGGATCTGGCCACGGTAGCTGTGATTGCTTCCGTATTGTTAATGATGGTAACTATTAACCTCTACGCCAAAAAACGCAAGCGGGATCAAGAAAAGCTCCAAAACCCCAGTGCTGGGGAGTTAGTTGGCTCCTGATGGTACGCCATAGCAGTCCTAAATAATCTTTCTGCCGTAGGCGGGGGCAATTCTCGACTAGAAGCAATCTAATTGAGGAAGTGATTTAGGATTTCTACATATCAGCTTAGTAGGGGAAAATAGATGAAACTTCCGAGGAGAAAACTGCCATGTCTTCAGAGCAAAATCCCGATCGAAATCCCGCTCAATCTCCAGATCAGAATTCAGATCAAAACCTAGAATCAGCTTCTGGGAGTTTGGGTTTGCCGCCAGCGACCGGGTTCCGGGCTTTGTTGCTGAAGTTGTTGCGGGGGACGATCGCCCTTTTGGAGAAGGCAATTATCCAGCTAGAGCAGCCGGGAGCCGCAGAGTTCGATCGCCGCTATGGTCAAGCCCTAGAAAAAATCCGGGGGATTTTACCGGCACAGGTAAATGCAAAACTGCCCGATTGGGGACTATCTGGAGCGATCGCTGCCCTGACTATTTTGTTTTTTTGGACAACTACCTCGGTCTTATTTCCTGCTCGATCGACCCCAGCCCCCCAAACTCCGCCCCAACCCATAGCCGTCCTCCCCGAAACTCCCTCTGCCCCAGAAGTTGCTCCAGTTCCCGACCTAACTACCGAAGCTCCCCCAGATTTGCCCCCAGAACTTCCGCCGCCGGTGACCTCTCTTCCAACACCAGAGGCAAGCCCCAACCCGCCAGAGTTAGCCCCGGAACCTAGCTCCGAGACTGCCGATGCCGAACAGATAGCCGAAAATCCTCTAGAAATTCCCGGAGAAATTCCCGCCCCAGTTCCCGAACTCACCCCAGAACAGGTTTTAATTGCCACCATTCAAGACCAAATAATTGAGATTACCACGGGGGAGCCGGCGGGGTTAATTGTGAAAATTCTGCCCAATTTTAATGAGAGTTTATTAAAAGTCCAAGTGAGTCAGGATTGGTATAATCTCAGCCCAGAGCAACAGGATCAGATTGCAGCCGGAGTAGCGGCTCGATCGCAGACCCTCGATTTTCGACAATTACTCCTCATTGATCCCAATCATCGCCTAGTAGCCCGCAAAGCCGTGGTCGGCAATGGCATGATTATTCTCCGCCGGGTATTAGTTTAATTATTTTAGATAGTTTTAGTAATCTCCCTTGCATTCACCCAAGGCAGGAATAGACCACTGTGCGTTTTGATGTAGTTACCTTATTTCCAAATTTTTTTAGCTCCGGGCTAAGCTCCGGCTTGCTGGGTAGAGCCTTGGCAAAACAGATTGCGGAAGTTAATTTAGTTAATCCCCGTGACTTCACCCATGACAAACACCACCGAGTTGATGATGAACCCTACGGGGGCGGGGTGGGTATGTTGATGAAGCCAGAGCCAATTTTTGCCGCCGTTGCATCTATCCCCGTGCTGGAGAAGCAGGAAGTGATTTTGATGACTCCCAGTGGGGAAACCCTCAAACAGCCATTGCTTAAAGACCTCGCAGCCAACTATCAGCAGTTGGTAATTATCTGCGGACATTATGAAGGCGTTGATGAGCGAGTAACGAATTTGGTGACTAGGGAAATTTCCTTGGGGGATTTTGTCCTTACCTGCGGCGAGATTCCGGCACTGACATTGATTAATGGGGTGACAAGATTGTTGCCCGGTACGGTGGGCAAGGAAGAATCCCTGAAGCTAGAAAGTTTTGAGGAAGATTTATTAGATTATCCCCAATACACTCGCCCCCCAGAGTTTCGGGGCTGGCGGGTTCCCGATGTGCTTCTATCAGGAAATCATGGCGAAATTGCCAAATGGCGAAAACAGCAACAGCTCGATCGCACCAAAAGCCGCCGCCCAGATTTATACAAAACTTGGTTAGAAGCTCAAGAGGATCAATCTTAATCAAAGGGGCGTTGCTGGGTGTAGGAATGACAACTGCTGGGGCAAAATTTTAGCTCCTGGGCGGGAAGCCCCGCACTGTAAATGTACTCGCCGGGATAAAAGCAGGTGAATCAAGCGTGGAGTCCAAGGAAGAAAATATCCTCTATGGGTACTCATCAATCTTGGTAATTATCGGCAAACTCTGTGGTCACGATGGTTATATAGCAAAGAAATATCTAATCAGGACAGAATAAGAGTTGCAGAACCCCCGCGCTGCGAGGGTTCTGCAACTAAAACTTTCCTAAGCATTCTAGTCTTTGCCATAGACCGAGAGCAGATTTCTGTCAAAAATATCGTCAGAAACTAGAGAAACTATGGTCAGTTCTAAACTTAGAGCCATCAATGCCTAGTCCGTCTTATTCCACCTTCCGCCGCACATTATTATAGTGCTAGACAGATTAATTAGGACAAGCCCAGATACGTTGGCTGAGCGAAGTCGCAGCCGAATTCGTCCTAACTTTTATGGCAACGACTATACTTTAGATGAAAGTACCCAACTCACCGGAGTTCCTGCCCTAGCTTGGGACTATAAACTCGGCAACCGTTCCGCCCTAGAATGGATTCTCGATCAATACAAAGAAAAGAAACCCAAAGACCCCACGATCGCCCAGCTTTTCCATCCCTACAAATTTGCCGACTACAAAGAACAGGTAATCGAGCTACTCCAAAGAGTTTGCACTGTCAGCATCAAAACCATAGAAATCATCACAAATGCCCCATATGATAAAAAAATAGGGGCAAGGCGAGGGTAATCTTTAGGTTTTGGCAACCTTGCTGATACTCAACTCCTGCCCCAGACTATTAATTTACGATTAACCGACTAGGGATTTTGACTCCGTGGTTATTGCTTCTGGGTTTGCCTCTGGGCTGTTGGCTTCCGAAGGCGGAACTACCTGCCAGAACTTGGGTAAATACTCACTCCAGTTCGCAAGGATTTGTTGACCCTTCTCGCTGCCCGTGCGCTCCACAAAGCTCTCGATCAGATCCCGGAGTTGCTGCTCCCCGGCAGGAGAAACTACCCGTTGGGTCTTGACAATTTCCCGGTTCACCTTGGCACTAAAGCCCCCATCTTCATCGAGGAAGTAGGCTAAGCCACCCGTCATCCCTGCCCCGACATTGCGCCCCGTCTTGCCGAGGACGACGATCGCCCCCCCGGTCATATACTCACAACAGTGGTCTCCGGCTCCCGTAATCACAGCCTTGGCTTGGGAATTTCGCACCGCAAACCGTTCCCCCGCCTGCCCATTGGCGTAGAGAGTTCCCCCGGTAGCCCCGTAGAGACAAGTATTACCGACGATCACGTTATCCGCCGCAACGTAGGTAGTAGTAGTCGGGGGTTTAATGATAATTTCCCCGCCGTGCATTCCCTTGCCTACGTAGTCGTTAGCTTCCCCTTCTAGGCTTAAGACCATTCCAGAGAGATTAAAAGCTCCAAAACTCTGCCCGGCGGCTCCTTGGAAATTGAGGTTAATTTGCCCTGCAAACCCATTATTGCCGTACTGTTTGGCGATCGCCCCCGCAATTCTCGTGCCGACGGTGCGATCGGTATTAATAATCTTCGTGGTTTTATTAACGGTACCTTGGTGCTGGATGGCTCCTTGGATTTCTGGATCCGCAAGGAGTTCATCATCCAAAACATCGCCGTTACTGTGGACATCCCCGTGGTTGAGCCAGGAGCGATCGCCCTTGGCCTCAGGAAGATGGGTGAGGCAAGTGAGGTTGAGGCTCTGGGTTTTGGTTAAAGTTACTCCCGCCCTTGGCTTCAGGAGGTCAGCCCGCCCGATGATCTCGCTCAACTGCCGATAGCCCAGTTTTGCCAACAGATGCCGGACTTCTTCGGCGACAAAATAGAAGAAATTCACCACATTTTCTGGTACGCCCTTAAATCTAGCCCGCAGCTCTTCTTTCTGAGATGTCACCCCCACAGGGCAGTTATTAGTGTGGCAAATCCGCGCCATAATACAACCCTCGGCAATCATAGCGATCGTCCCGAAGCCGTACTCTTCACCCCCCATCAGCGCTGCCATCATCACATCCCAGCCAGTCTTGAAACCGCCATCTACCCGGAGAATAGTCCGATCGCGGAGTTGGTTTTCCATCAGGACTCGGTGGACTTCCGTTAAGCCCAATTCCCACGGAGCCCCTGCGTGTTTGATGGAACTGAGGGGCGAGGCTCCTGTTCCGCCGTCATAGCCAGAGATTTGGATCACGTCGGCGTTGGCTTTAGCTACCCCGGCAGCCACCGTCCCAATGCCAATTTCTGACACCAGCTTCACAGACACCTTCGCTTGGGGATTAATTTGATGGAGGTCAAAAATTAACTGCGCCAAATCCTCGATCGAGTAAATATCGTGGTGGGGTGGTGGTGAAATTAACGAAACCCCCGGCTTCGAGCGGCGGAGCATGGCAATGTAGGGGCTGACCTTAGGCCCCGGCAGTTGCCCCCCTTCTCCCGGCTTGGCTCCCTGGGCAATCTTAATCTCAATTTGTTGAGCATTCATGAGGTACTCTGGAGTCACCCCAAACCGTCCCGAAGCTACTTGCTTGATGGCAGAACTGGCAGTATCCCCATTGCGTAGCCCCCTGAGGTGGGGAAGAAGTTGGGCAGAACGCCCCTGGTCGTCCACATCGTTAATTACTTTGTAGCGTACTGGGTCTTCGCCTCCTTCTCCAGAGTTAGATTTCCCCCCCAGCCGATTCATGGCGATCGCTAACACCTCGTGGGCTTCCCGTGATAAGGCTCCGAGGGACATACCCCCAGTACAAAAGCGCTTGACAATACTGGTGACAGATTCCACCTCTTCTAGAGGGATAGAGGAGCGATCGCTCTGGAAGTCTAGCAAATCCCGGAGTGCCGTCATGGGTCGCCCTTCTAGCTGTTGACGATAAAGTTCATAAAAGTCAAAATTCGGGGCGGGAACTTGGGTATCCTCGTACTGAGCGGAGCCGAAATAAGCGTTGGGGGAATTCACCGCCTGCACTGCCTTATGGAGAGCCTTCGTCATTTCTGGGCTGTTCATGTGGTATTCTGCCCCCGGACGGTACTGGACAAACCCCATATTTTCTAGTTTCTTCCCTTGGGTTGCCGGGAACGCTGCCCGATGGAAACAAATAATTTCCTGCGCCAGCTCTGCCATGGTCAAGCCCCCCAGACGGGAAGCAGTGCCACAGAAACCAGTTTCCAATAGATCCATGCCCAGCCCGATCGCCTCAAAGATTTGGGCAGCATGGTAGGAAGACAGCAGGGAAATTCCCATCTTCGAGAGAATCTTTAACAAGCCATCCTCTAGGGCTTTGCGATAGTTTTTCTGAGCAGTTTCAATGGTGATCGCCTTGATCTTGCCCCGTTCCATCAGGGTTTGGGTGCGGCTATCGCTCCACCAACTGCGGACAGATTCCCATGCTAGATAGGGACACACCGCCGAGGCTCCATAACCAATTAAACAGGCAAAATGATGGGTACTCCAACATTGGGCTGTGTCTACAATTAGGGAAACCTTCATGCGTAGTCCCTGCTTGATCAAATGATGATGGACAGCACCCACAGCAAGGAGAGGGGGAATATAGGTGAGTTCATCCCGGAGAGTTGCTCCGGTGGAAGTTTGGCGATCGCTCAAAATCAATACTTCCTGCCCCTGTTCCACGGCGGCAGCAGCTTGAGTACAAAGTTCCTGCACAGCCGTTGCCAATCCTTGGGGGCTACTTAAGGTGTAAAGAGTAGACAAAGTTGTGGTGGCTAGGTACTTGGTAGCTGCCTTCCCGCTCCCGTTGGTGATGGCGGGGGAACCCTTGGTAATGGCTTCTAGTTCCGCCTCGTTGAGTACCGGGGTATCTAATTTTAATAATCTCGCTCCCTCCGCCTTGGGCTGGAGCATATTTCCCCGGGAACCCAACTGCATCGACAGGGACATGACTAAACTTTCCCGGAGAGGATCAATGGGGGGGTTAGTAACTTGGGCAAATCGCTGCTTGAAGTAATCGTAGAGCAGATGGGGCTTGGTACTGAGGATTGCTAGGGGAATATCATCCCCCATGCAAAAAGTCGGCTCCTTGCCGTTAACAGCCATATCTTGGATCACCATTTCCAAGTCCTCGGCGGTGTAACCAAAGGCGGTTTGCTGTTGCAAAAGTTCCGGGGCAGACCACAGGGGGCTGGGGTGCATGGGTTGGGCTTTGAGTTCTTGACGGTAGGATTGCAGCCACTCACCGTAGGGATTTTTGCTGGCAACCCGTTCCTTGAGTTCCCAGTTTTTGAGGACTTCATGGCTGGTCAGATCCACCGCAATCATTTGTCCGGGGCCCAATCTGCCCTTTTCTAGGATCTCGGCTTCGGGAATATCCACCACCCCGGCTTCTGAACCCACTACTACTAAGCCATCTTTGGTAATACAGTAGCGAGCGGGACGCAGCCCGTTTCTATCTAGGGTTGCGCCCACGGTTTTGCCGTCACTAAAGACCAACAGGGCGGGTCCATCCCAAGGCTCCTGTAAACCACTGTAGTATTCATAGAAGTTGGTAATATCTGGATAATTATCGAGGTCTGGTTGGTTTTTGTAGGCTTCCGGGACAGTGATCATCAGGGCTTCCATGGGGCTGTGGTGCGATCGAGCCAACAGTTCAATCACATTATCCAGAGTTGCCGAATCACTATTATCTGGGTCTACAATGGGCTTCAAGGCTTGGAGGCGGTTTTGCCAACAGGGATGCTCTAGGTCTGCTTCCCGCGCCATCATCCAGTTGATATTCCCCAAGAGGGTATTGATTTCGCCGTTGTGACCCAAGAGGCGCATGGGTTGAGCTAGGGGCCATTTGGGCATGGTGTTGGTGCTGAAGCGGCGATGATAGACAGCAAAGGCACTCTGGTAAGCAGGATTTTTCAAATCTAAATAAAAGTCTCCTAAGACCGCCGATCGCACCATGCCTTTATAGACGATCGTCCGACTGGAAAAAGAACAGAAATAAAAATCTTCCTTCGATGCGGGTAGTTCCTGCTTAATTTTGTTTTCCATCCGCTTCCGAGCGAGGAACAATAACCGCTCCAATTCATCTCCCTGCTGGTCTGGAGAAGACACAATCACCTGCAAAATCTTGGGGGCATTCTCCCGCGCCTGCACTCCCAGCAAGGCATCTACCACCGGAACTTCTCTCCAGCCAAGTAACTCTAGGTTTTCTTCCTTGAGAACCGTCTCAATGACGGCTTGGGTCGGGGCAAATAGTTCTGGCTCCTTAGGCAAGAACACCATGCCCACTGCCATTCCTGTTAAGTCCAAGTTAGTTCTGCCCACCGAGGCTAACCAGTCTGTCAACAAATCCCAAGGAATCGCTGTCAAGATTCCCGCCCCATCCCCAGAGTCATTATCTGCACTACAGCCGCCCCGATGTTCCAAGCACCCCAGAGCTACAAGGGATTGCTGGATTAATTTATGACTAGACTCCCCAGACTGGGTGGCAATAAAACCCACACCACAGGCATCCCGTTCTTCCACTAGCCATTTTTGACCAGCGAAGGTTTCAGGAGCAGATTCTAAGGAGGAATTGACAGAGTTAGGGGAGGTGGCTAATAAAGGAGATGACATAGCGGTTGAGAGGGAGTGGTTTAGCATCTGACTAGGAATCTTGTAGTTTGTGAATACCAAAACTTCGGGGTCTGGGCAATTTAGCTAGGAGTAAATAAATATTTAATTAGTGGTATTTAATATTATTAATGAAAACATCTAAAATGGGCAAGATTTTCTAGCGGGGATGGGGATACTATGGATAAACAAATTACTAAAAACTGATGAGATTTAAGAACTACACTAAAACTATCCAGAAGATGGTCTTGCAGCTAAGGCTAGGGAACAGGATTAGAAAATCGTCAAAAACAGGAATCCTGAGTAGATTTATCAATAAATTTATAAGTAGATTTATCAATAAATATAACTTTACTACTAGATATCACTGGCTTGGGTTTGTAGCGGCAATTTTTCTATGTTTGGTAATAGTCCAGAAACAAGTCGCTAGCCAAGATTTTTTCTCTCCTGATGTTTCTTCCCAAACCCCGCAAATGCTACTTAGTTCTTTGGTAGATGCCCCCACGATCGCTCAGGGTAATCAAGTATCTCTGAATGGCAGAATTTTGTCAACTGCTTGGCAACAATGGCAGACTGCCCAAGGGATCAGGATTGGGGTTAGTGATATGAGTTTCCGGCAGATGACTGGGGTGGAGCTACGCAATAATCCCCGTTGGCAAGTACAACCTGTGGAATGGTTTGGGATTCAGGCAGATTTAAATGTCAGAGTTCAAGGACAATATCGTTACTTGGATATCACTGATTTATTACCCCGGCTGGGCTGGCGATCGCAGGCTACGGGCAATATTTTAACTATGACTACCCCGGTGGCAAGGGTGGCGAATATCCGTCAAGGCAGACAACCCTGGGGCGATCGTCTCGTGATTGATTTGGATCAACCTGCGGTGTGGCAGATGCGAGACAATCGATCGCAGGTGGTGCTAACTCTCAAGGCAAATACCGACAGTCAAATTCGCCGTCTATTTAGGGGGAGTGACAATAGCCGGGATCAGATTGCCGGAGATCCCGGACAACCGCCTTCTAGTAATGGCAAAGAAGATAATTGTAATTTCCTCAGTAATTTCCCTTGGTTCCCTCTATTTTCACCCCAAAAGTGTCGCCCCCAAAATTCCCCAACTCCCAAGCCTCTATTTAATTCTGATAATTATTCTCCTCTTGATTTTCCTAACTCTCAATCATCTCTAACTATTTCTGATCAAGGATTACGATTTCCTAGTAAAAATACTGGGGATCTAACAACAATTAATCTAGAAATTAATCCAAAGGATTTAAGCCCAAGTAATCCGGTAATTAGCTCTAAAAATCTAGCAATTAATATAGCAACCAATTCCTTAAATAGCTCTAAATCTAACTTCTTAAATAATTCCCCAAGTTTCTCAAATAGACCGCCGCAAATTGCCCAAGGACTTGATCCCAGAGATACGGAGCCGCCGAGGAGCAATCCCAGTAGATTGGTAGCGGCGATCGCTTCCCAGAATAATCAAACGACCTTAACCCTCAATGTCCCCACCGGGAGACGAGTGGAAGTGTTTAGCCTCGGCAATCCCCAGCGCTTAGTCGTGGATCTACGGAACGATCGAATCACTGAGCGGCAAATTCAGTGGGCTGACGGCTTGCAACACCAAGTGAGAAATATTGCAATTCCCAGTGGCAACTTCCCTGTATTTTGGCTGGAACTAGAACCAAAGGTCAAACTCCGAGCCATCTGGAGCGATCCCAATAGTATGACCGGGACTAGCCCTTTGATTACCATGGCGCAGACTTGGCAAGTTCCCGCAGCCATTAATGCCGGATTTTTTAACCGGAATGTCACCTTACCCATTGGGGCGATGCGGAAGGATGGCACATGGCTATCGGGCCCGGTCTTGCAACGGGGGGCGGTGGGCTGGAAAGATGGAGGGGAAATGATCTTTGATCGCCTCATTCTCCAAGAAACCCTAGTTACTGCCCAAAGAACCTACCCGATCCCTGTCCTCAATAGTGCCTACTCCCCCCCCGGTATTGCCCGCTACTCACCACCTTGGGGAGCCACCTATACCAACTTGGCAGACGGCGAAACCATTGTCACTGTCAGCAATAATCAAGTAATCAATCGCAATCGAGCCACCGCCGCCGGACAAAGTAGATTTCCCATTCCCAGAGATGGCTATATCTTAGTGGGCAGGGGTGAAGAAATGTTGCCATTATCCGTGGGAACTCCCGTACAACTTACCAGCCAAACGAACCCCCCAGAATTTGCCGACTATCCCCAAATCATGGGCGGTGGTCCGTTATTAATTAAAAACAGCCAATCCGTCCTCAATGCTGGGTTAGAGCAGTTTGGGGCAGCGTTTAATAATCAGCAGGCTCTCCGGAGTTTTCTGGCTCGATCGAGTTCTGGGAATATCCTCCTCGGCGTGATTGGCGGACGGGCTGGAGGCAATGGACCAAGCCTGCCGGAAACCGTTCAAATTCTGCAACGCATGGGAGCCGTAGATGCCCTCAATCTCGATGGCGGCAGTTCCACAAGTCTGTACCTAGGGGGAGAACTCCTAGACCGCGATCGCAGCACTGCCGCCCGTGTCCACAATGCCCTAGGCGTGGTTTTACAGTGAACAGTGAACAGTGAACAGTGAACAGTTATCAGTTATCAGTTACTTATAGTGATGGGTTAGCGATCGCCCCCTGCTAGATTGCTACAACTAAAACTAACCAAGATTATCAAAATTATGTGCGATCAACCTA
>JAAUUE010000407.1 GCA_012031635.1 Coleofasciculaceae cyanobacterium SM2_1_6
GATAAAAGTTCTTTCGGTTCCATTGCGTCATTCCCAGTGGTTTAACTCCTTTGAGGGTAATCACTCTGCCGCCAATAGTTTTTAGTCCTAGTCTGGTTTCATCACTACACCAATAGCGAATTCTTTGGTTTCGCTGTGATGGTGATACTAAATATTGAAGGATGACCTCAATTAGCTGAGCTAGTTTTTTTTAAAGTTCTCTACTACTAGGGGTGATTGTTTGGTACTTCTTGGTCTGGGGACTTTTAACTTGGCTTTAAGTTGATAGCGTACAGTGTCATGAACTACTTTGTAGGATGCTTCTACTCCCATTACTGCTCGCAGCCAAGTCCGTACCTCTCCATAGCTACTAAATCCTTGAGGGTCTGACAGTTCTTGCCGGAGTTTTTCTCGCACGGCTGGTTTGATGATGGGTGTTCTTCCGGTCTTTTTCTTCACCTCTAACAAGGCGGTTAAGCCTCCTTGCCGATAATGTTTTAGCCATCGCTGGAGGGTAATCCTACCCCGACCAAGAAGGACAGCTAGATGTTGGACTGTTTCTACTTGTCTAGTTTTGAGTAGATATAATGCAAGGATGCGTTCTTTGCCAGCAGCGGACTGTTGCTGTTTCAAGAGTTTTTGTAGTTCTTCTGAGCTTTCTGTAATTTCGATTTTAGCAACTCTACACATTTGATTTAATAGTTAGTTTATGAGTTATCTATTTGTATCATCTATTTGGTAAAATGGTATCAGTCCCATCTTTGTTTGGTTTGATCTCCATCGCTCTGTCGTAGGATGCGATCGCTATTTTTACCCCAAAATCTCCCGCACAATCTCCTCAACCCTTTCCCCCTCTGCCACCCGCTCCACTAGCGCCGCCTCCAATCCCAACGCCCCAGCAATCTGCTCCAAATTCAACCCCAAAGCCAACAACCTCGACACATTAATGCGTTGAACAGCTTGCCTTAAAGCCTTTAAAACTGCCGAAAATAATCGTAGACCGTGCGGGAAATTTGGCGGACTAGCTCTGCACCTCGTTGGTTATTGCGGGGTTGCTTAACGATCACCACAAGGATATATCGCTTACCATTGGGCATATAAATTAAGCCAGCATCGGCAACTAATTCTCCTAGGGTTCCCGTTTTGTGAGCGATCGCTGCATTTTTACCCAAGCCCTGGGGCAGCAAGCTATCATTCTCTGTCCGTTGCATAATACTCAGGACTAAATCACGAGATTTCCGAGACAACAATTCTCCCTGTTCTAGGGAAGCCAAAACCCTCGTTAATTCCTTGGGAGTGGTGATATTCGTGCCTCCCAAGTCTGGTAAGGGGGCTTGGAGCTTGGTCTCTTTTAGTCCCCAGCTTTGAAAACGTTGGCTCAAGGCAGCGATCCCCCCCAGTCGATCGATCACCATATTCGTCGCCGTATTATCACTGCCCACCATCATCCGGGTTGCCACATCCAGAGCCGTGTATTTCGTGCCGACGGGTTGGTCTTGCAATTCTCCTGCGCCGCCGCCGATCGCCCGTTGTTCTAGGGTCAAAGTCTCCTGAAGTTTGATTTTACCCGCATCCACATCTTGGAAAAACGCCAGCAAAATCGGTAGCTTAATCGTGCTTGCCGCCGCAAAGGAATTATCTCCCAAGAGACTCACAAAACCCCGACTGTCCACCTCCTGCAAAAATACTCCCGCTTGCAACTCTGGACGAGCCGCAGTCAACTCAGTTAACTTTCCCTTGAGCAGAGGGATTTCTGCTGGCAATTTCAGCTCAGACATGGAGTCCGGCGGAGTCGCTGGGCTAGAACTAGCGGTGTCGGCAGCCTTGGGCGGTTCCGCACCAAGACGAGTTGCTGGATCTGAAATATATAAAACTGTCCCCACGATCGACCCCAAGCCCACACCCAAAATCAATAACCGGAGACCATAAAGCACGGTAGATTCTTTCTGGGGCTTTCTCGGAATTGGGGGCTGACTGGATCTAGAATTTCCTCCGTTTAAGTCTCTGTTTAATTCTCTGTTTATTCTGTCATTGGGAATAGTTTTCACAAGGTGATCTTGACTAGTCGCCCTAACTGCCCTTTTAGACTGGGATTGCCCTTGGGGTTTAGCTGGAGGTTGAGGAGAATTCCTAGACAGATTCGGGGGAGAATCAACTTGTTTATTAACTGGAGGTCTAGCTTGATTATTGGCTGGGGTTGCTGATGGGAATTTTTTACCATTACTCGGAGGCTGAGGAGATTTCTGTACCTTCGATCGACCAAACCCGAAAAACCAACCAGAACGCCCCTTAACTCCGTTATTTCTTTTTTTAGAGTGATTATTAACCTGATTATTAGCTTGATTATTAGCTTGATTATTAACTTGATTATTTACAGAACTTCCCTCGCCTTGCTCAACCCTTCTCTCAGTTTCCCTTGCCCCAGAAGGTCTAGAAGACTTGGGTAATTTGGGAGATTTTGGCGATCGAGATGACTGAGAGCTAGTCGGTAACTTAGTTGATCTAGCTGGTCTGAGAGGACTAGTTGAATTAGTTGAATTAGTTGAATTAGTTGAATTAGAAAAGTTAGATGGAGCAGGAATTTTAGCAAAAGCTATTCTTTGTTGACCCAATTGACCCAATTGATCTAAGGGTTGATTTATCACCTTGGATGATTGATCCAACTCATCTAGTTGATCCAATGGCTCTGGTTGATTAAGTTGGTTAAATTGCTCGAACTCTTCTTGATAATTATTCATACTTTTTGTCGCACTGCCCATTCTACTTGACTCAACACCCCCCGCATCATCGCCAACTCCTCTGGGGCTAGGTTCACCCGATTGAACAAATGCCGAAATTTAATCATTTTCGCTGGGGCTGTATGGGGGTAAAGATAGCCTATTTTTAATAATATTGTCTCTAACTGTTGATAATACATTTCTAAGGCATCTAAGGATACTAAAGTTGTGCGATCGAGGCTTTTTTCTGCTGGAGTTTGACTAATCATTGCCGATGCAACCGGAGATAAGGACAGAGGCGATCGAGAGTATTGAGAATCTTGAGAATCTTGAGAATCTTGGTAACTTAGAGATTCCAAAGAAAGTTGATAAAGCTCATAACAACAAATAGCCACTGCCTGTGCCAGATTCAAAGATGGATAATCTCCATGAGCCGGAATAGCCACAAATTTCTGGGCATAACTCAACTCAATATTACTCAGTCCTCGGTCTTCTCGTCCAAAAATTAGGGCTGTGGGTTGATTAGTTTCTCCCAGCCAAGGCAGGGTTGTCCGCAGGGGTTCGAGGGGCGTACTTAGGGAGCGGGGTTCAGAGGTGGTGGCGATCGCTCGGCTACAACCCGTGAGGGCAGTGGGTAAATCCGGGACAATCTGCGCTTTATCTAAGACTTCCTTGCCATGGACTGCCATGTGTTGGGCTTCATCAGAATTGCGATCGCACTGGGGATTAACTAAAACTAGATTAGACAAGCCCATATTTTTCATCACCCTTGCCACGGAGCCAAGATTCAAAGCCCCCCCAGTTTCCACCAAAATAATTCTGATCTTCGATAAGTCAATCATTTATATTCATTAGGATATTTACAGCAATTTTCTCACATTATTTCTCAATCATAGATCGCTGGGTGATTAGGAGGCGACCGAGAAGCGATTAGATATCCGCCAAGATTGGGGAGGGTTGCCATGAAAATGCCGGAACTGGCGAGTGAAGTAGCCCACATCGGTATAGCCGATCGTCTCCGCAATTTGCCGCACATTTTGATCAGTATTCTGCAACAACTGCCGTGCTTGCATCATCCGCCGCTCCGTCACCCATTGGGCGTTGCTGAATCAAGGTATGAATTAGGCGGGAATA
>JAAUUE010000408.1 GCA_012031635.1 Coleofasciculaceae cyanobacterium SM2_1_6
GTATTTAGTTCCTTTTGCTTGAGCGTATCAGACAAATATAAACCTAAACCCACTTTTATCGAGGTTTGATTGGTGATATGCAGCGTGATTTCTCCTGCCTGAGCATAAACAGGTTGCTGCGGCAGACCAGAGGGTAAAAAATCAAGGGTAATATTTTGCGGAGTTGGGCTAACTTGGTCACTGATCTCTAACTTCATCAAGGAATGGAATCCTAAACTCACCAGACGATAATGGCTATTAGGGGCAGCATTAAAAGTGATAGCGTGGGTAGTATCTGGAGCAACTAAAAATTCTCCATGGCGGATATTATCTAAAAATTCAAGGAACTGGGGAGAATATTCTAAGTTAGGAGAAAGGAAATATTTCAGATAGGTAGCAATATCCTTGTAGGGATCGATCGATAATTTCTTCACCGATGAATTGAGATTAAATAACACCTCGACTCGATCGTCTAAATCTGCTACCACTAGATCTTCGCAGAGAGTACAGTAAAAGTCTTTCTGGGGCAGTTCGTGCAAAACAGTGAAATTATATTCAGTCGCCCCACATTGGCATATTGTCTGGAAGGAAAAATCTAATAGTCCAATCTTTGCCCCGTGAACAAAAATATCCACAATTTCTTGGGGGGAAAAATCATAGCGAGCCGCAAACATCAAAGGATTCAGGCGGAGTAGTTCCCAATCATCTAGCTGCTGAAGAATTTCTCCAAATTTAGCGATAGTTGCGGGGTTGAGTTGAGGATAACTGGCCAGGGTCTGGAGTTTCTGAGTCAGGGTCGTGTGGTTGAGTGTGGCATTGTTCATGGGATTTAGGGAATTAAGTACCATTGCGATCGCACCCCTGAAAAAGCAGAGAGGTCAAAGTTAGCACCAGACCTCACCAAAAATCAAGATAATTT
Organism: Coleofasciculaceae cyanobacterium SM2_1_6; assembly: GCA_012031635.1. Taxonomy (GTDB): domain Bacteria; phylum Cyanobacteriota; class Cyanobacteriia; order Cyanobacteriales; family JAAUUE01; genus JAAUUE01. Next base: position 899 of record JAAUUE010000408.1, read on the forward strand.
AATTTTAACGAAAATACCTCTAGTCCACAAGGAAAGAAGTTTTAGTAGCAACGAGGGTAGGCTCTAGGGCTGGCTGATTGCTAGCCAAAGAGGGTTGGAGAATGGTAGTTTTGACTACGGCTTGATCTGCCATATTAAATAGGGGGTTAGACAAAATCCCAGCGATCGAGGTGGCAATCACCGCCACAATTAAGCCGACTTGCAGAGGACGCAGCCCCGGTAAAGCCCAGGTGATGGCTGGATAGTTTTTCACCGCCTCCGACATTTCTTGAGGTTCCTTCACCACCATCATTTTCACCACACGGATGTAGTAATAGATGGAAATCACACTCGTGATCAAACCAATTAACACAAGGGTATACAAGCCAGCTTGCCAACCCGCCCAGAATAGATAAATCTTGCCGAAGAAGCCAGCTAGGGGCGGAATCCCTCCCAAGGATAGCAAGCACAGGCTTAAGCCTAGGGTTAACAGGGGATCTTTTTGGTACAGCCCAGCGTAGTCACTAATCTTATCAGTACCAGTTCTGATGCTAAAGAGAATAATGCAGGTAAAACCGCCGAGGTTCATGAAGAGATAAACCAACAGGTAGAAAATCATGCTGGCGTAACCCGCTTCCGTGCCAGTGATCAAGCCAATCATCACAAAACCTGCTTGAGCGATCGAAGAATAGGCCAACAGCCGTTTCATACTAGTTTGGGTCAGCGCCACCACATTCCCTAACACCATACTCAGAATCGCCAGGGCGGTAAACACAAAATGCCACTGCTCCGTCACACTGGGGAAAGCAGTTACCAATAGGCGAATGGCGAGGGCAAACCCTGCTGCCTTGGAACCCACAGAGAGAAACGCCACCACGGGAGTCGGCGAGCCTTCATACACATCAGGAGTCCACTGGTGAAAAGGCACGGCGGAAATCTTAAAGGCAATCCCGGCAATAATGAACACCAAGGAAATTAACAATCCCAAACTAGAGCCATTGGTACTCGCAGCTAGACCCGTGGCAATTTTGCCCAAGTTAGTTTCTCCCCCCGATAGACCGTAGAGGAGGGATAGCCCGTAGAGAAAGATCGCCGAGCTAGAAGCCCCAATCAACAGATACTTGAGGGCGGCTTCGTTGGAACGGGGATCCCGCTTCATGTAGCCTGTCATCAGGTAGGAAGAAATACTCAAGGTTTCTAGGGAGATGAAAATCGTCACCAATTCATCAGCCCCAGAGAGGAACATGCCGCCGATCGTCGCCGTGAGCAGGATGGCAATAAACTCCACCAAGGAAGTCCCGGTTTGCTCGACATAACGGATCGACATCAAAATGGTGACGGCAGTAGAGAGGGCAATAATTGCACGGAAGGCTACGCTGAGGGCATCACCATTAAAAGCTCCTAAAAAACCTAGGGGGTTAGAGATATCCCACTCGTAGTAGAGAACGACCAGAGCCGAGAGGAGACCGCCGATCGCCACGTAGGGAATCCCCCGGATCGCCGATCGACCAGCAATCAGATCAATACAAAGAATTAACAGGAGGGTAATAATCACAATCCCCTCAGGCAGGATCGTTCCTGTATTTAATTGGGCAACAAGAGTAGCAAAGTCCATAAAATTTAAGAAGATTTATTTAGGATTTATTTAGTTATTGCCTACAGAGAGGTATTCTTAGCTTTTGTTAATTTTAGCCCCATGTTGCCACTTTTACTGCCTCCACCTAGTTAGCTGGATTTAAGGGTTGCTTTGGGGGAGAAATCGGGCACAGCAAATTTTTGGGATGTTTGTTGGAGGAGGTGTTGCAAGATCGGTAATTGACTCTGCTGGGAGGTTTTTTGGAGGATTTCCCGGAGTTTGGAGATACTAAATTGAGTGATTTCAGGATTGGGACTATCTTGAGTCTCTTGAAAATAGGTAATGAGGGTTAAGCCGGAAACCTTTGTGAGATAAGCGGCACTGGCTCCTTGAATTAAGCCCCCAGCAAGGTAGGTGACGAGGTTACTTTTGAGGAGATGGCTGAGGGTCTGGGTGGAAAATTCGACAACGCCTAGTTTCAGCAATAGTTCTGCCAACACTCCTACCACATTCTCCGCTTGGGCAAGAGATATTTTCTGCTGATAAATTTGCCCCAAATCTATAATCAACTGGGTGTTGATAGCTCCCGTTGCCAAGAGATCGAGGGCGGGGACAGGATTGGCAAGGGCTGCCGCCGCCGCTAACCATTGGTACTGCTCAATAATGGGTTGACTGCGATCGAGCCGCAGTTGATTGAGATAGCCCTTAGTTTCCCGTTGCAGGGCAGAAACTTGGCGGAGGCTAGTTGCCCACACTAACTCCTGTCTTTCTTGACTGAGGATTTCCTGTAAGGTGCTAGTCAGAGCTGTGAGATTAGGCTGGGGAGTTTCTTGCCGGGTAATATCAGCCCCGATCGCCTGTTGTTGGATCACTTTCACCATCCGGGGAGCCGCGCTAATTCCTAAAATGGCAGCAGGGGGCAACAAACCCAAGACGCGCTGCTGGAGTTGCACCAATAATTTAGCCGCTTCTAGGGGCAGGTATTGATCCTGTTTATTGAAAACTAATAGGGTGCGCTGTTGCTGGGTGAGGGGTTGGAGAATTTGCCATTCGGAGTCGGTGAGGTCACCTGTGGTGAGAAATAAAACTAAGTCGTAGGTTAGGGCATGATTGAGAATCGCATCAATATCTGGGGCTGGGTCGGTTAGCTCGATCGAATCTAGGGGTGAGGTTTCGGTGAAGTTTACAGACTGATATCCTCCAGTGGACATTAATTGGATCAAGGTGGTTTTGCCCACAGCTTTGCTACCAGTTACCAACAAGTTAAGCTCTGGGCGGTCAGATCCTTGGCGGAGTTGCTCTAGTTTATTTTTAGGGTATTAACTAAATATAGGTTTGGCTGAGATGGGGAGCTTGGAACTGCTCG
>JAAUUE010000409.1 GCA_012031635.1 Coleofasciculaceae cyanobacterium SM2_1_6
AGCGAATTTATTGCCGAATTTATTGCCGAATTTATTGATTGGGGACAAAAATTCAAATTAACGTGAGTTCGATGCTCAGAAATACCCCTCATCCCCTTCTCCCCTTGAGGGGAGAAGGGGAGTAAGACTAATTTTTCTTGTTCCCTCCCCCGTTCTGGGAGAGGGTGAGGGCTTCAGATTTTGTCGAACTCACGTTAGGTTAACAGGGGGTTAAATTTTTATGAATAGTGACAGTTTAGGTAAATATATTACTAGTACCGATAGTGCTGCTAAATCTTGGCTCTTGGTGCAGTTACGCCTTAAGAAACTTCAGGAACGCAAATCTGAGATTGCCGCCGAAGAATACCTCAGGGAGTTAGCTGATATCCACAAAGACCTCATGAACTTGGGCGAGTGGTGGGTTGGTCAAGAGCAGGAAGTATTTTAGCGGTGCATAGGCTGACACGATCGATCGAATTAGTTGGCATAGTTAGGTAAGACGCAGAAAACCTTGGGCAAAATTCTATGACTCAATCTCAAAAAATCGCCACGAAAATTAATCTCCAGAATCCAGAATATTATTTCAACCGGGAAATTAGTTGGCTGCAATTTAACAGTCGGGTTCTCCAAGAATCCCTAGATCCCCGGACACCACTACTGGAAAGACTGAAATTCTTGGCTATTTTTAGTAATAATCTCGATGAGTTCTTTATGGTACGTGTGGCGGTAATTAAAGAGCAGATTGAGGCGGGAGTCACAAAACTGAGTATGGATGGTTTGACCCCCGTGGAGCAGCTAGAAGCAATTAGCCAACACCTCCGCCCCCTAGTCCAGACCCAACACCAGCATTTTGAGCAGGAATTGCGCCAGCTCCTCTTCAGGCAAGGCATCCAGCTTATGAATTATGTGGATCTAAACCAAGAGCAGCGAGTTTATCTGCATCAATACTTTGAAGAGCAGATTTTCCCGGTCCTCACGCCCTTAGCAGTGGATCCTTCCCATCCTTTTCCCCACATTTCCAACTTGAGTTTGAATCTAGCGGTAGTGGTCAAAGACCCAGACACCGGCAAGGAAATGTTTGCCAGGATCAAGGTGCCTCGGAAATCTTTGCCCCGGTTTGTGAAATTACCTGCCCCGACTTCGGAGGGCAGCAAAAAATCCAAAACCACCGTGTTTAGCTATGTGCCTCTGGAGCAAGTAATGGCGCACAATTTAGATGCTTTGTTTCCGGGGCTAAATATTCAGGAATATCATATATTTCGGATTACTCGCAATGCTGACCTGGAAGTGGAAGAGGATGAGGCGGATGATCTGTTGTTGGCGATCGAGCAGGAACTCAGAAAACGCCGTCTGGGAGGCTCTGCTGTCCGTTTAGAACTCTATGCTTCCACCCCAGAAACCGTGCGATCGATGCTCCAGAGGGAACTAGAGCTAGAAGATCAAGATATCTATGCCGTGGAAGGTTTGCTGGGCTTGGGGGATCTCATGTCCCTGATGGAAATTCCCCTGCCAGAACTTAAGGACACTCCCTGGACTGCCGTAGTTCCCCCCCGGCTCCGGTCTGACCAAGGTGAAGTTTCTCCAGAGAAAGGGAACGGCGAATCTAGCAACTACAATGGGATGACCGATCTCTTATCCGATGGAGTTGATGTTTTCAAAGTGATCCGCCAAGGCGATCTACTCCTGCACCATCCCTACCATTCTTTTTCGGCAACGGTGCAGCGCTTTATTATCCAGGCAGCCCAAGACCCCGATGTCTTGGCGATTAAAATGACCCTCTACCGGACTTCGGGGGATTCCCCCATTCTCCAAGCGCTAATGACGGCAGCAGAACTGGGGAAACAGGTGGCAGTGCTGGTAGAACTGAAGGCAAGATTTGATGAAGAAAATAATATTAACTGGGCAAGAAAACTAGAGCAAGCCGGGGTACATGTGGTGTACGGGTTGGCTGGCTTGAAAACTCACTCCAAGGTGATGCTGGTAGTCCGCCGGGAACAGCAAAAAATTCGCCGCTATATGCACATCGGCACAGGGAACTATAATCCGAAAACTGCCAAACTTTACACGGATCTGGGTATTCTCACCTGCCGAGAAGAGTTGGGAGCCGACTTGACGGATTTGTTTAATTTCTTGACGGGCTATTCTCGCCAAAAATCCTACCGGAAGTTATTAGTTGCGCCTGTGAGTCTCCGCGATCGAATGCTGGAGTTGATTCGCCGGGAAGCAGAGCATTGTCATCAAGGGGGCAGTGGCAGAATTGTTGCCAAGATGAACTCTCTGGTGGATCAAGAAGTGATTGCAACTCTCTACGAGGCTTCCTTGGCGGGGGTGAAAATTGACCTGATTATCCGGGGGATTTGTTGCCTTAAACCGGGGGTGAAGGGGCTGAGTGAAAATATTAATGTGGTGAGTGTGGTGGGTCGCTATCTGGAGCATTCCCGGATTTTTTACTTCCACAATATGGGGGCTGAGGAGGTCTACATTGGCAGTGCGGACTGGATGACCCGGAATCTTGATCGACGGGTGGAAGTTGTCACCCCTGTGGAAGACCCAGCGATCGCCAAAGACCTACAGGAGATTTTGGGCATTATGCTGGCAGATAACCGTCAAGGCTGGGATCTCAGCCCCAGTGGTGACTACAAGCAACGCCGTCCCACTAGTGACGATCAAGAGCAGAGTGGCCAAAACCTGTTGATGAACATTGCGATGGGGGCTAATTAATACAGCACTTTTCTAGTTTGTGGATGACTTGCCAGGGGCTTAAGCTCCTTGTTATAGTCGTTGCCATAAAAGTTAGGACAAAGTAGGCTTCGACTTCGCTCAGCCAACCTATCTAGCCTTGTCCTAATTAAGCTGTCTAGCACTATATATGGGGAAAGTGTATTTTCATTTAGCTAAAAAACTCTGTAACTAACCAATCTTGTGAGCCTTCTAACCTTGGCTGGTAAAACCCTTAGGAGAATCACCAAGGCGATCGAACTTTTAGCTCTATGAAGTATTTCTATAACTTTTGTTTGATCTAGTCATCAGGGAGTGAAAAAATAGGCATAATAGCAAGGAGCTTTAGTTGTGAGGGATAGCGATGCGGCAGACGTTGGGTAAGCAAGGGAATTTATTAAATCGACCGGGAGTGGAAGTTCATCCCCAGCAGGCGGAATTTTTGCTACTACGGCTTTTGGTTAGCCACTATCACCAGTCCCTCGATGGCTCGACAATTTTTCAAGATATTTATGGTTACTTGCCCCAAAATAATCTAGAGCAGGCGATCGCCCTCAATCTAGCGGGAATTCGGACTAAATATTTTCTGGAGCCGGAACCAGAATTTAGTGACCTGCGGGGCTTCGGGCTGATGGGAATTTATCTCCTGACAACGGTGTTACCGGGGCAACTGCGCCTCGATCGAGACACGGGGGATATTCTTTGGTATGAGTACACCACTGGGTTAGACCCCGATCTGGTGGATTTGCTTGACATGGCTCTCTACTGTTCCCGGAATCATCGCTTCCCCACGGGACAGCATATCCTCAACACCCTCCAACAGCGCCTCAAAGCGCCACCACCAGTTGCTACTCCGGCATTTCCCCTCGCTCCATCTGCCGCCGCCCCTAGTAACCGGGCAAAATCCCCTCCCCAATCTTCAACTAAATCCCCAACTAGAAGTACTTCTTACCCTTGGGTGAAAATGTTGATCTGCGGTAACTTGCTGGTCGGAGCCTCCATTGCCCTAGGCTTAGTGATCCCCAAACAACTGTGGCAAATTAGCTCGATCGAACCCCAAACCCCCGACCCAAATTTAGATACCAATCCAGACTTAAATTCTCCGGCAGACTCAACTCCAGA
>JAAUUE010000410.1 GCA_012031635.1 Coleofasciculaceae cyanobacterium SM2_1_6
CCTAAATCATTTTCTGAATTAACGTGAGTTCGATGCTCAGAAATACCCCGTCATCCCCCAACCCCTTCTCCCTCAAGGGGAGAAGGGGAGTAAGACTAATTTTTCTTGTTCCCTCCCCCGTTCTGGGAGAGGGTGAGGGCTTCAGATTTTGTCTAACTCACGTTGAATTAGATTGCTTCTGGTAGGTTATTCCACCCGCCGCCGGGTAAATCCTTTAGGACTGCTATAGTTAGTTTCTAGAAGAAAGTGACATCACAATTCGCAGCACATACCAAAACAGCAAAGCCACAGAAGCAAAAAGCTCTAGGGACGCAGCCACGTACTGATGGGGTGCGTAGTGGTGCATGATTCTTGAAGTGTCATACAAAATTGCTGCCGCCGCAAAGATGACCATGGCTACAGAGAATAGTAAGCCTAGGGTAAAGCCAAACATTATGCTACAAATAATTAACCCCAAGGCTACAAACCCAGCGATTTTCAGGATTCCACCCAGAAATGAGAAATCTTTTTTGGTGGTAAAGGCAACGGTGGTTAAACCGCCAAATAGTAACAAGGTCATAGTTGCTGCGGTGGGAATCACACTAGGATCATAAAAATTGGCAGCAATATAGAGAAGAGGGGCAAAGATTAGGGCTTCTGCGATCACATAAATCCCTAAACCAAGATATTGCAGATTTACGGAATCAGCTCTAGCGGTCAAACTACTAGAAAGCCAACCCAGCAGAGCAAATCCGCCGAGGAATAGGAACCAGCTAAATCGATTAGCGACAGCAAAGCTGGCTAATCCGCCGGCAAGACCAGTGTTAAATAGAAAGAATTCGATCGCAATAAAGGCGGCGACTGCTCCAGCTAAGTGGGTATAAGTGCGCTGAATGAATTTGGCTTTTTCTGAAGGACGTGTTTGGGCAACAGTTGTACTAACCATAATTTAGCCTCAAAGTTAGTTGTATTGGTAAGTAGGGTTGAATAATACTTATGATATATTATGCTAGTCTTTGATGTCGCAAATTAAAGCTACTAATTTTGTCACTAGGAAGAAGCTTTAGGGTCTGTGGAGATAAAAAGCCAGAAATCTTTCGGTGTAGTAGAGGGCAAGTTGATTGCTAATCCCGGAAAATACTGCGTCGAAGGCATGGTCTGCCCAAGGAATTTTTAGAAATACGGCTCGATCGCCTCTAGCTTTGATTTGATCGGCGAGGGCTTTACCAAACTTTGCCATGACTATATGATCTTTGCCGCCATAGATTAATAAAGATGGGGGTAGGGATCGATCGCTAGCTCCAGAACTATTTCCAGAATTATTCCCAGAACTATAACTATTACTCCCCTTCACAAAATTAATCGGCGAAGCAGCCCGGTAAAGCTCCCCCACTTCCTCTGGAGTTCCCCCCAAGAAATCTAGCAGCACCGCCCGGCTATCAATGGGGTCGGGGTTTGGCAGGTCATAATAACCCGCTTCTAGATCAACAGGACCATAGTAATTAACCACGGCTTTGATAGCTGGGGAACCTGTGGCAAACTCTGGACTGTAGGCTGCGAGCATGGCTAATTGGGCACCAGCCGATCGACCCATTATCGCTATCCGCTCCACATCCGTCTCATAATCTCCGCCCCGACTGTGGATAAACTCTAGAGCCGTCCGCACATCTTGGAGTTGGGTGGGAAATCTATGGGCTGGAGCATAGCGGTAGGTAATAGCCCACACAGCATAGCCCTGGGCTGCCATGTAGCGACTAAATTCTGTATTATCTTGGGGACTTCCTTCCCGCCAAGCACCGCCATGAATAATGACGATCGCCGGATAAATCCCCTCTTGGGGTGGACGGTAAAGGGCTAGGGTCAGGGAAACCCCCGCCGGATTTGGGATCGGAATGCTTGCAGTGTAACGAATTGGCTTCTTATTAATGCTCTTAATCCCTCGCCACGCAGCCAAGGCTGAAAAAGGTTGGGGACGAAAGAGCCTTTGAAGTTCTGGGGGAACGGCTGCCCTGTAGTTTGGAGAAATCGCTCTGATCATTTCTGCTTCTGCTTTTTGCACCGTGCTAGGTAACTGCCCGATCGGCAGGAGGCTGAAAGCTAACCCGAAAATACTTAAACTCAAGGCAAGGATGGCGATCGAACTATTCACTGAGCTATTCATCGAGCTAGTAATTGAACCAAAAACTGAGCCTTTGAGCAAAAGCCAACCCAAAGAGAATAGACCACCCAGTAGATTCACTCCCCATAACCAAGGGCTAACTTCGGGAGTTCCCACAGATAAAACCAAGAGAGAAAAAATTGGCGCCGGGATTACAATCCAAGCGCTCAGGAAGAACCCGACACTACTAAGCAGTAATGTAATTAACAAATACAATGTTGACATCTGCCCCACTCTACCTCCCAATGCTGGAAATTTATTTCAAGGGATGGTGTTCAGCGAGAATTTTTTCCACCCTTGCCTCTTCAATTTTTGAGTTGAGCTTGTTGGCTTCTTGATTATCTCTAATGGTTTTTGCTAGGGTAAAACTAGAACTGAGAGAAAATAGAACACTCACCCCCAAACAACCTTTCACCCAATTGTCCACAGGGAGATAAGTCACCCCGATCGTTGTTGCGGTGAGCGACAAAATAAATGCTGCCCACACCTGTACCACCCAAGCAGTAGTATCTCTAGTAAATCCTATTGGTTTCATCATCACCGTCACCTCTTCTCTAAAAATTGACTAGTATTAGCTTTAACTTAGCTGGAATTTATCTGTGATCTTTTCCAGATACTTGTCATCTTAAGAAAGATTGGTTAAGCCCTTGAGAAACCTTAGATCACTTTGAAAAGTGGCTACTTTCAAGAAATTTGCAGAAATTAATTGCTAAAGCTGGTCGGATGAAAAAAGCTAAAAATTATTGTAGAGATTTTCATTAAGTAGGGTGGGTATTGCCCATCCTACACTACTAGGGATAGAAGCACAGTTTTGGTAAGCCGAGGGTTTCTTCCCAGCCCATCATGATATTTAGGCACTGAATCGCCTGCCCCGCCTGTCCTTTAATCATGTTATCGATCGCCGACATCACAATTACCCTTCCTGTCCGGGCATCAACTTCCACGCCGATGTAACAAAGATTTGTCCCACACGCCCACTTAGTCTGGGGATAAATCCCCGCGGGGAGAATTTTCACAAAAGGTGAAGCCCGGTAGAAAGCTGAGTAAATGGTTAACAAGTCTTCCCTAACTAAACCCGGATCCCGGAGCTTGCCGTAGACTGTGGATAAAATCCCCCGCACCATCGGCACTAAATGGGGCGTGAACTGAACCAGCATTTCTTGGCTGGCAAGATCACTACACACCTGCTCAATCTCCGGGGTATGACGGTGGTTAGCGACCCCGTAAGCACAGAAAGAATTATCCGCCTCTGCTAATAAAAGATTAATTTTTGCTTGTCTGCCGCCGCCGGAGGTGCCAGACTTCGCATCAATAATAATAGTCTCTGGCTCTACCAAGCCCTGTTTGAGGAGAGGAGAGATGGCAAGGAGGCTAGCAGTGGGGTAGCAGCCTGCACAGCCAATGAGGGCACTGGTTTTGATCCGATCGCGGTATAGCTCTGGTAAACCATAAACTGCTGCTGCTGCTGTTTCTTGGTCATGGCGTTGTTTACCGTACCAGCTCGTATAGGTTTGCAGCTCTCGAAAGCGATAATCGGCAGATAAATCCAAGACCTTTACCCCTTTGGCAATCAAGGGCGGAGCTAAATCACAGGCTAAACCATTGGGCAGGGAGAGAAATATAGCCCCGCAGCGTTGGGCGATCGC
>JAAUUE010000031.1 GCA_012031635.1 Coleofasciculaceae cyanobacterium SM2_1_6
CAGTGGTATATTCCACATTGCGGTTATCTGGCTCCCGGACAAATCCATCCAAGTTGGCAACGATAGCGATCGGACATGCCGACAATTCCCTTGGGGCGCTGACCAGTATAGATTTCAATCTCAAACCCTTTTAGCAACACAAGTTCTCCCCCAAATTAAATAACTGCTTTCCCTATTTTAGGATGTTGTCGGATTTTATGATGCAGTTAAAGGCTAAAAGCGAATATGGCGGACTTGCACAATCATCCGTTTTAGAGGACGCAGGATTGGATGCCAAATTGGTGGTTTAAGAGTCAGACCTACATAATGAGCAATTTCCTCGGCAACAGTTTCAATTGATTTTCCCTCCGTGTTGAGTTGAATTGCAAACTTTTCCTCTGATAAAGATTCCAAACATCGATCGAGCTGGCGGGCATTCCAAGAACCACTTCCATCACCCCGTCGCCGCAACCGTCTCAAAATCGTGGTGGGAAGAGCCACCAAAGTAAAATGATGTACCTGTAATCCCTCACTCCTCAACAACCCTACGGTTTGGTCGAAATAGAAAGGATTAACCACAGTCATAGGTACGATAATTATTCCGGGGAAGTTTTCTGCAACATACTGTAAGCCTTGGCAGGTAAACTTACGCCACACATCATGATCTTGAAAGTCCCTATCCATTTCTGGTGGTACAACTTTGCGAAGTGCAAAGCCAATTTGTTCAGGATCGAACACAAAACTGCCGGGGATTCGACTGTGTAGTTCAAAGGCAGTCTGGGTTTTACCAACACCAAAAGCTCCGTTTAACCAAATAATCATAGGCAAAAAAACTTGCTTACATTAACTAAAAATTAGAAATAAATTGCCCTAAAAACTACAAGCTATCTGGATCAATTCCTTGTAATCTAAGTATTTCTGCCAATCTCTCTGCCCGTTGGCGTTGTTCTTCAGCCACCTGTTGAGCCTGTGCTATGGATTCCACCGCCCAAGGAAGTAAATTCCCCGCCGCATCCCACCAACGCAGCCAGTACCATTCGTGACCTTCCTTATAACCCCACCAAGTTCCTAGGAATAAATTCATACTCCCAATCCAGTATCTACCCTGAGCATCAGGGATTGCGGCTTGATAAACCCCCGCTTCTAGGTGATAAACCTCTAATCTGCCCGCATTGGGTTCAAAAATTACATAGATGGGAACCTTGAGGATTTGCTCAAAAAAGAACCATTTTCCCGGTGGAAAGGTAGATTTCTGGGAATATTCTTCCCCGTCAGTCTCCGAGAGAAACTCCATCACCACTTGGGGAATTTCGCCCTCTAGGTTCGGGGTGTAGCTACGGCGGATTTTGGTCATGCCGTCCACTTCTAGGGGAACTATGGCAGGGACATAGAGCCAATCTGGGGCTTTAACCACAATTCTGCCATCGACGGTAGCACACAGCCCAAAGTTAGAAACAATCAACATCTGCGGCTGAATGAATCCGGCAAGTTCAAGGATTTCTCGCAAGGCTCCGGCTAAGAGGGGCTGTCCATTATTTTCCACGGGGTCATCTTCTAGTAAAAAGTCTTCGGGCAATGCTTCCCAAGTAATCTGGGGTTTATTGTCGGCGGTGAGGTGGGGACTAGTAACCATAGGTTTAATTGGGTTAGCAACAGGAGTTAACTCAAAACAAAAGGCTCTAAGTTATCAATAATAAGACTTGCGAATAGGACTTGCGCTTAGACTCTATAAGTAGGGTGGGTATTGCCTACCTTACGCCACCTATAGTAGATAGAACCTTATATTCAGGGCTTACGCATATAATGCTGACGGATAGTTTATTTATACCCCGGACGATCCCCCCAGCCCCCTTAAAACGGGGGGACGAACCATTACAGCTATCTTAAAAATGGGGTTAGGATATCTTTTTGCGTAAGTCCTAATATTGCATCAGCTCTGAATAATTTAGTTTTTTTATTGTAGAGCATTTCGGCAAGGATAGAACAAATGTACTGATTCGAGTGAGAATTATCAAGGAATCTGCTGGTGAAAATTGCGGGGTTGTATGAGCAGGTATAATAATCAAGATTATCGATAACTATGCTGATTCTGTTATTAGCCTTCAGAACTATTAATTTTTCCAACTATTAAAAATATTAAAATTATTAACCTCCTTACCTATGGCAACTTTTCTCCTTGAAGTTGGGACTGAAGAATTACCCGCCAGCTTTGTGGGTAGTGCGATCGCCCAATGGCAGACCCTCATCCCCCAGAGCCTAGCAGAGGCTTCCCTCACTACCGTAGCCATGCAAGTTTATGGCACTCCCCGACGGTTAGCAGTGGTGATCGCTGGACTCCCAGAGCAGCAGCCCGATCGAGAGGAAGAAATCAAAGGTCCCCCCGCCAGTGCTGCCTTCAAGGAGGGTAAACCCACCAAAGCTGGGGAAGGTTTTGCCAAGAAGCAAGGGGTAGAAATTACTAGCCTCGAAATTCGATCGACGGATAAGGGAGAATTTGTCTTTATTAATAAAAAAACGCCCGGTTTAGCGACGACTCAAGTTCTCCAAGATTTAATTCCGGCGTGGATTAACAAGTTGGAAGGAAAGCGGTTTATGCGTTGGGGGGATGGGGAATTACGGTTTTCTCGTCCGGTGCGCTGGTTGGTGGCGTTGTGGGATGAGCAGGTGCTGCCCGTGATGCTGGAGAATGGTTCGGGCAAGGTGGTGAGCGATCGCCTCTCGGCGGGGCATCGGGTTTTGCATCCCCAGCCTGTAAGTATTGCCCATGCAGAAGATTACGTGACTAGTCTCAGAAATGCCTCGGTGCTGGTGGATGGGGAAGAGCGCCGGAAATTGATTACTACCCAAATCCAAGCCGCAGCCACGGGAGTTGGCGGTGATAGCCCTTTGATTGCTGACCTGTTGACAGAGGTGGTGGACTTGGTGGAATTCCCGACGGCGGTGGTGGGCAGGTTTGATCAAGAGTTTTTGGAACTGCCCCCGGAAGTGATCACTGAGGTGATGATTTCCCAACAGCGTTATTTCCCTGTATATAAGGACAAAACCCACCAAGAATTACTGCCCTACTTTATGACCATCGGCAATGGTGATCCTGCAAAATCAGCGATTATTGCGGCGGGAAATGAACGGGTGATCCGGGCAAGGTTAGCCGATGGGCAATATTTCTACAAAGCTGATCGCACCCAACCTTTAGCTAGTTACCTGCCCAAACTAGAAACTGTGACTTTTCAAGCGGATCTCGGCTCAGTCCGAGCTAAGGTCGATCGAGTCGTCAAAATTGCGAGTTTAATTAGTCAACAGTTAAAATTATCCCCAGCCGCGCAGGAGGCGATCGCCCGGGCTGCCCTGTTATGCAAAGCTGATCTCGTGACCCAGATGGTCTACGAATTTCCCGAACTCCAAGGGATCATGGGGGAAAAGTACGCCCTCGCCAGTGGGGAGACGATCGAGGTAGCAAAAGCCATTTCTGAGCATTATCTGCCCCGGAATGTGGAAGATGGATTTCCTCAATCCTTAGCGGGACAGGTAGTGGGGTTGAGCGATCGCCTTGATACCCTCGTGAGTATTTTCAGTATCAATCTTCTGCCCACGGGTTCTTCGGATCCCTTTGCCCTGAGGAGAGCGGCTAATGCGATCGTGAATATTACTTGGACTTTTAATTTGGGGTTAAATCTAGCCGAACTTCTGCAATCCTTGGGAGCAGGGTTGAATCTGGGGGAATTTTTCCTGCAAAGAATTAGAACTCTGCTCCAAGAAGACCGGAGGATTGACTACGATCTGGTGAATGCGGTCTTGGGAGAAAATGACCCAGAGTATCAAGCCAGAGCCTTAACAGATTTGTTGGATGTGCGCGATCGAGCCTTATTCCTGCAATCTCTACGAGATAATGGCGGGCTTGCCCAAATTTATGAAACTGTGAATCGCTCCACCAGACTCGCCGCCCAAGGCACACTGCCGACCCATCACCTAGACCCCGTGGGCTTGATCAATCCTAAACTTTTCCAGAAAAAATCAGAACAGGCGGTCTACGATGCGCTCCGGGAATTGTTACCCCAGACGACTTTTGCCCAGCAAACCAGAGATTATCAACAATTAGTCAACGGACTGGCTCAAGCGGCTCCCCAAGTAAGTAGTTTCTTTGATGGAGAGGATAGCGTATTGGTGATGGATAGCGACCCGGCGATCAAGGAAAATCGGCTGAATCTTTTGGGTTTACTCCGCAATCATGCCAGAGTTTTGGGAGACTTTGGGGCGATCGTTAAAAGTTAAAAGTTAAAAGTTAAAAGTTAGAAGTTAGAAGTTAAAAGTTAGCAATTCAAAAATAAAAGCCTAACTTTTTATCCCCTTGATATCAGGAATTATTTACTAAATTAATTATTATGGAAACCTTTTTTACTTATCTAAATGTAGCGATCGGCATCATTTTTATTTACATGATCTTGAGTTTATTAATTTCCGAAGTTCAAGAAAGTATTACATCATTTTTGGAACTAAGAGCCTCTGGTCTGAGAAGTAGCTTAATTAACTTGCTAGATGGCAAAAATAGCTACGACAATCCAGAAACCGCCGAAATTATGAAGGCTTTGTATAGCACTTCTTTAATGAAATCGATGAACCAAGGTCGGAAAAAATCGATCGGTCCTTCCTACATTCCCAAGGAAGTCTTTTCGGCGGCTCTCATTGAAGTATTAAAAACAAGATACGAAATTAGTATTAGTAATCACGACAATATTGATGTCATTGCCCAGAAAATTGACCATAAACTCCATGAATACCAAGGCATTCCTGCGCCTGATCCTGTCCTAGACACAACAACTATTTCTGATGCCCTTACTAATGACTTTACTGATAATTATGTCGATAATTCTCCAGAATTGTATAGTCCAGAACCGAATCCCCATCTCTCACCGATCGGTTGGCAAAACCCTGAATCTGTAGACAACCCCGGCTTTTATACACCGCCCCTAGGATGGCAGGATGCGGAAGTACAGACTAGTACAGAAGTAACTAGTGAAGCTATTAACCTCGGCTGGCAAAATCCTGAGTCTGTGGCGGCAACGAGTTTTTATACGCCGCCCCTTGGTTGGCAAAATCCTGAACCAGAAGTTATCCCTACAAATCCTGCTGAAAATGTTATTGATAGTTCCTTGGGAACTACTCTAGAAACTACTGGAGTGGATTATGCTGCCCTGGGCTGGAGTAATCCCGGAGTAGAAGAAGTTTATACTCCAGATCCCCTAATTGATAATTTGATTGAGAACCTCCCAGTTGATAGCTACGAACCAACTTTAGGACTTCCCCTAGAACCAGCAATTAGTAATTTAATTAACACTACTCCTTTAGTTTCTACAACCCCCATATCTCCTCAATTTCTTTCAAATTCATCTATTAATTCATCAGCAAATTTAGCTCCACATTCGCCTACAAATTCTTTTACAAATAATAATCCCAGCGATCGCCCCACTCCTATAGATTCGGCTGCTAGTGAAATAGAAATGGATAATAACCCAGATATTTATTTTCTGACTAATCTATCGACCCTAGCTCAACGCTTGCAAGCAGAGGTAGACAAGAAAGAGGTGAAGTTACTAGATTTTCAACAGAGTATTGGTGATTGGTTTGATCAATCGATGACGCGGGCTTCAGGCACTTATAAACGGAATGCTAAGGTATTTTCCTTTACCATTGGTTTAATTGTGGCGGTACTCGCTAATGTGGATACTATTAACATGGTCGATCGCCTCTACAAAAATCAGTCTGTTTCCAATACTGTTAATCAACTAGCCAATCAAGTTACCGAAGATAACACCCAAGTTATTAACAATCTCAATAACGCTGTTGGCACTCAAGCTAAAAGTCAAGCCCTCCAACCCCTCAAGGAAAATATTAATGTTGTGGTAGATCAACTCTCGATATTTCCCATCGGCTGGACATTCCCCAAGGATTTGGAATTGACTCCCCTTGGTTGGGTTTCCCGGCTAGCAGGTTGGCTAGTCAGTGCGATCGCTTTTTCCATGGGCGCACCCTTCTGGTTTGAACTGCTGAACAAATTTATCAATGTCCGCAATGCTGGAAAAAAGCCCGAATCTAATAGCTGATAACGCTTAATAACGCTTAATTAAATTTGATGCTTAACACAAGTTGCTGAATTAAATAATTTGACTGCATCCCTCCCTAACATTTCGGCAAGGTATCCAAAATTCGTAAAAGTATGTAAAAATATGTAAGAGTCTAGTAAACATCGCTAAATAACTATCGTGTTTGTTCTCAGTGGTTACGAATATTTTCTCGGTTTTATCTTGTTGTGCAGCTTAGTTCCTATTGCTGCCCTCCTTGCTTCCAAGTTGCTCCGCCCCAAGGGAGGTTATCCAGAACGGCTCACTACCTACGAGTCTGGAATGGAGCCGATCGGCGGTGCTTGGATTCAGTTTAATATTCGCTATTATATGTTTGCCTTGGTTTTCGTCGTCTTTGATGTGGAAACTGTATTCTTATACCCCTGGGCTGTGGCTTTTAGCCGCCTAGGACTATTGGCTTTCATTGAAGCCCTCATTTTTATTGCTATTCTGGTAATTGCCCTAGCTTATGCTTGGCGTAAAGGAGCTTTGGAGTGGTCATGACAAATACAAACACGCTGAATATAGCCGACCAAGAAAGAATTCTAAATCCCCTTGAGCGTCCTCAAGTGACTCAAGACTTGTCGGAAAATGTGATTTTGACAACAGTTGATGATCTTTACAACTGGGCAAGATTATCTAGTCTTTGGCCGATGATGTACGGCACAGCCTGCTGTTTTATTGAGTTTGCAGCAATGATTGGCTCCCGCTTTGACTTCGATCGCTTCGGGCTTGTGCCTCGAGCCAGTCCCCGGCAAGCGGATTTATTAATTACGGCGGGAACAATTACCATGAAAATGGCTCCTGCTTTGATCCGTCTCTACGAACAAATGCCCGAACCCAAGTACGTGATGGCGATGGGAGCTTGTACGATCACTGGCGGTATGTTCAGCGTAGATTCACCCACAGCAGTCCGGGGAGTAGATAAATTAATTCCCGTGGATATTTATATTCCCGGTTGCCCACCCCGCCCAGAAGCTGTCTTTGATGCCATTATCAAGCTCCGCAAAAAGATGGCGAACGAGTCGATGCAGGAGTACAGCAAACTGGGACAAACCCATCGCTTCCACACCGTAGCCCACAAAATGAAGCCCGTAGAGCCAATTTTAACTGGAACCTATTTGCAGGCAGCAGCCCGGCAGGCTCCACCCAAGGAACTCCAAGAGGCGATCGGGCTACCCGTGGTTCCAGCCCTGATGGCAACCCAAAAACAGGAGGCTTAGATGGCAGAGGAAGAATTGGCAACAACGGCAAGCACCGGAGAAGCTACAGGGGCGATCGCTGAAGTCGGCAAAATATCTACTTGGCTCACCAGCAATGGCTTTGGGCATGAATCCCTAGGCAAAGACCACTCTGGGGTAGAGATGATCAAAGTCGAGGGCGAGGTACTACTGCCGATCGCTACTGCCCTCTACGCCTACGGCTTCAACTATCTCCAGTGCCAAGGAGCCTACGACACAGCCCCCGGTGGTGATTTGGTAAGTTTTTATCATCTGATTAAAGTCACCAATGAAGCCGATCGACCAGAAGAAATCAGGGTGAAGGTATTTTTACCCCGCCACAACCCCAAAGTTCCCTCGGTGTATTGGATCTGGAAGGCAGCGGACTGGCAAGAGCGGGAGTCCTACGATATGTTTGGGATCATCTATGAAGGTCATCCTAACCTGAAGCGTATCCTCATGCCGGAAGATTGGGTCGGCTTCCCTTTGCGGAAAGACTATATTTCCCCCGATTTCTACGAACTACAGGACGCTTACTAAGCCATAACCTTCATCTTGTATAGACTTATTGTAGGGTGGGCAATGCCCACCCTACACATTTGAGTAATTATGGGGACTATTTTGAGGTTGGCTGACAATGAAACTATTCCAGAAAAGATTGACCAGTTTTTTGTTTGATGAAATTCATAACTTTGTTATAGCTTTCTGGATCACTTTGGGGACTGATGATCACTGGGATCGAGCTTTCTGGGAGCCAAAAAGTCAGTTTGCCATTGGGGGAATGACAAAAGGCACTGATTCGATCGAGATCAATTAGGTAATCACTGCGATCGTAAGATATTCTTAGCCAATTACCCATAGACATTTTCTAATTTCCCCGCTTACGTTTAGGATACTTCCACTGGCAGGGTTGCTTGAGCCTGCTCCTCTCCCTGCTGCCCATAGTCTTGATGGTGAGCTTGAGCATATTCTTGATTATGATAGTGGGAATGGGAAATATTCTGACTAGGGGTGACTCCCGATCGTGTCTGGGAAAAGTTCACCCAAGCCGCTTTGACAAAGCCTTGAAAAAGGGGATGGGAAGTGCTGGGGCGGGAGTTAAACTCTGGATGAAACTGGCTAGCCACAAAGAATGGATGATTAGGTAGCTCGATCATTTCTACTAGTCTGCCATCGGGGGAAGTGCCGCTAACTACATAGCCACTTTCAAGAAATAGTTGCCGGTACGCATTATTGAACTCGTAGCGGTGGCGGTGGCGCTCGTACACTACCTCTGCTTGGTAGAGGCTGGCACTGAGAGTGTTGGGAGTGAGGCGACAGGGATACAAGCCAAGGCGCATGGTTCCCCCCAAATCCACCACATCCTGTTGCTCTGGCAACAAATTAATTACAGGGTTAGCTGCTTGGGTATCAAATTCAGAACTATTAGCATCTTCTAGCTGGACAACGTGGCGCGCCCATTCAATCACCGCACATTGCATCCCTAGACACAAACCAAGGAAGGGAATTTGTTGATGACGGGCGTACTCGATCGCCAAAATTTTGCCGTCTATGCCCCGGATGCCAAAACCACCGGGAATAATGATGCCATTGATGCCAGTGAGATAAGCTGCGGCTCCTTGGTCTTCGATATCTTCGGAATTAATCCAGCGAATATTGACTTGAATTTCTTGGGCGATCGCCGCATGACGGAGAGCTTCCACCACCGATAAATAAGCATCATTGAGGCGGACATACTTACCCACGATCGCCACTTCAATAGTTTCTCTAGGCGTATATAGTCGATCCACGAGGGTCTGCCACTGGGTCAACTCTGGAGTCCGTTGCTCCATGTGCAGTAGGTCTAGGACTTGGTGGGCTAAGCCTTCCCGTTCCATGATCAGAGGGACTTCGTAAATACTGGCAGCATCTTGGGCAGTGATTACACTTTTAACTGGAACATCACAAAATTCTGATAATTTTTCCTTGAGGGCTTGGGGAATGGAGCGATCGCTCCGACAAACTAAAATATCCGGCTGCACCCCAATGGAGCGGAGTTCCTTCACCGAATGTTGAGTCGGCTTAGTTTTCATTTCCCCAGCCGAGGGAATCCAAGGCATCAGGGTGACATGGAGATACACCACATTTTGTCTGCCCACATCCTTGCGAAATTGGCGAATAGCCTCCAAAATTGGCAGGGACTCAATATCCCCGATCGTGCCGCCCACTTCAATTAAGACCACATCAGGATTGGTATTCTTTGCTACCCGATGGATCCGCTCTTTGACTTCGTTGGTAATGTGGGGAATCACTTGGACTGTGCCGCCGTGGTAGTCGCCCCGCCGTTCTTTATTAATCACTGATTGATACACAGAGCCAATGGTAACGCTGTTGAGGCGAGACATGGAAGTATCGGTGAAGCGCTCGTAATGCCCTAGGTCTAGGTCTGTTTCTGCCCCGTCTTCGGTGACAAAAACCTCGCCATGCTGAAAGGGACTCATGGTGCCGGGGTCTACATTAATGTAAGGATCAAATTTGAGGATGGAAACGGAATAATCCCGTGATTTCAATAGTCTCCCCAGACTGGCAGCCACAATTCCTTTGCCAATACTGGATACCACGCCACCTGTTACAAATACAAACTTAGTCATAACCTACAATTACCATTATTTTTTAGTCTAGGCTGGAAAACCTTGCACGCCTATTTTTTGCCAGTATTGACCACTAGACATTATAGTCTTCTCTGGGAAGAGATTCCCATTGCTGTTTAATTCTCCAAAACTATTCCAAACTATCAAAATTATCATGAATAACAAACTATGAAAAATAATTATATGATCGCCTCAGTTCTTGTCCCGATCGTCGCCATCATGGCAACTCCTGTGACGGCGGAAACCGGGTTAAGGTTAGTTTATCCTCCGGCTGACCATCAAACCACCGCCGATCGTATTTTCTTTATTGGGACTGCCGCTCCAGACTTCCCTGTGACTATCAATGGGCAAGCTATTGACCAACGCAGCCCCCAAGGACATTTTGCCCCTAGTTTACCCCTAGCGGTGGGGGCGAATACTTTTACCCTCCAACAACAGGATAGATCAGTGGCAGTTACTGTCACTAGAATCAGAGAACAGCCGACGATTTCTGCGGAGATGATCTTGGATGCAAATTACTTAATTCCCAGCCGTCCCTTGGCTCGCCTCCCCGGAGAGTTAATTTGCCTAGGGGCGATCGCTCCTCCCGGTGGCACCGTCACAGTCCAACTGGTGAACCAAACCCTTGCCCTCAGACCAGTGCTTGGCAATTCTCAATTACCACCAAACTACGCTGTCCTCACAGGATTAACAAACCCAACCCCCGCCCAGCCAAACCAACACCAAGGCTGCTTAGTTGCCAACACGCCGGGAAATTTGGGAGAACCAGAATTTCAACTGACCCTCAATGGACAAACTACCAGTCAAGCAGGCAACGGGGCGATCGAAATTCTTGATCCAGAGAACTTAGCGGTAGTGGAAGTGACCAGTGAACAGGGAGCCGTCCGCACCGGAGCTAGTACGGATTTTTCTCGCATGACACCCCTGCCGAGGGGAACTAGAGCAACCCTCACTGGGAGAGAGGGAGATTGGGTACGCTTGGATTATGGGGGGTGGATTCGATCGACGGAAGTAAAAGTCGTTCCCAATGTAGCCCTGCCCTTAACAACTATTCGGGGCATTACTTCTCGGTTAGTACCGGGGGCCACGGAGATTATTTTTCCCTTAGAAACTCCTGTGCCGCTCTCTGTGCAACAGGGCGATCGAACTTTTACTCTGACTTTATTTAATACCACCGCTCAAACAGACACCATCCGCCTTGATGATAACCCCATCATCTCTCGCCTTGACTGGCAACAAGCAGCACCGGGAAGAGTAAACTATACTTTTAGTTTAAAGAATAGCCAGCAGTGGGGCTATAGTCTGCGCTATGAAGGGACGAATTTGATTTTAAAGTTACGTCATCCGCCAGCATTAAGGAGTAGAAATGCCAGCAATCCTCAATCTTTAGCAGGGGTGAGAATCTTGTTAGATCCCGGTCATGGAGAAACTGATTTGGGGGCTGTCGGACCTAATGGTTATCCCGAAAAAGATATTAATTTGCTAATTTCCCAGATGGTGCGTCGGGAGTTGGAAGCAAAGGGGGCGACGGTGCTCATGACCCGGGAGGACGATCGAGAAATTCCCCTCGCTGAACGGGTGCAACAAATTAATACCGGGGAGTTGACCCTCGCCCTCTCGATCCATTACAACGCCCTGCCCGATGATGGTGATGCTCTGAATACCCAAGGGATTAGTACCTTTTGGTATCATCCCCAGGCTCACAGTCTAGCGGTTTTCCTCCACAATTACCTCACCCAGCAACTCGATCGCCCCTCCTACGGTATCTACTGGAATAACCTCGCCCTCACCCGTCCCCAAGCCACGCCCACGGTTTTGTTGGAGTTGGGGTTTATGATCAATCCTGAAGAATTTGAATGGATCACCAATCCAGAAGCGCAGCAAAAACTCGCAGGGGCGATCGCCGAAGGAGTGAATCAGTGGCTGTACCAATCTATGCCACAATAGTTATCTCACATGAAAATATGTTAGAATGAATTAGTAGACAACTTCTATAAGAGTGTTCTAATATTTTGTATATTCTCTTCCTTGAGGGGGAATGGTAAAAAACAATTCCTCTAACTTTGTGATTTCCCTAACGTTTACCGTATTCACCTATTTGCTAGTTTTTCAGTGAAAATCCCCAGAAAACCATGACTTACTCTAGTCCAAACTCGGAAACTCCTTCCGAAGTTACTCCCCCCAAATCCAAAACTATTTACTGCATTAATCCCCAATGCTCCCATCGAGAGAACCTAGAAGGGGCGACGGTGTGCCAAAATTGCGGTACAAAGTTGTTGGTGAATAATCGCTACCAGTTACTTAAACCCCTCCGGGAATTTAGCAATAATTCCTATACAGATGTGTTTCTAGTTTTGGATCAGGGGTTGCGATCGAAGGACTACGGGAAACAGAAAGTCATGAAGGTCTTAAAATTCAATGACAATGAAGAGTTAGTAAGACTTTTTAAGCAAGAAGTTAAAACTCTTTTATGGGTAGCTCATCCCGGTATTCCCAAGGTAGATGAAGGCTTATTTAATGTTAATATCTCTAACCCCGCCCAGAGCCTTTCGTGCTTTGTGATGGAGTTTATTGAAGGAGATAATCTAGAAGATTTTGTCAATAAAGAGGGAAAAGTCAACCAAGAAACAGCCTTAGCTTGGTTTGTGCAAATAATAGAAATTCTTGATAAATTACATCAACAAAAACTTCCCCACCGGGATATTAAACCATCTAATTTAATCCTTCGTCCCAACGGACAAATTACCCTGATTGATTTTGGAGCGGTGGGCAATGGCGAATGGGGAGAAACAAAGGTCGGCTCCTTTGGTTATGCTGCCCCAGAACAACTGGCGGGAAATGCAGTTTTAGCTTCAGATTTCTTTGGGCTAGGCAAGACTTTTGTCTATTTATTAACTGGTCGATCGCCCACGGAGTTTCCTACTCATAAAATCAACAAGAAATTATTATGGCGTAAACATACCCAAGGTGTTTCTGCACTGTTTGCTAATCTGATTGATGACCTCATGGCAGATGATGTCCGCAAACGTCCGAGAAACATTGTCGAGATCCAGCACCGCCTCAAATTCATTGACCTACCCAAGCTTGTCCGTAGAGAATTTAGGGAACGGCTCAAGGCTATTATGTTGATTATTTTTGGATCAATAGTTTTTGTTAACAATTCTCGTTATATCGCTAGAGGTTTGGATTTCGTTTCTTTGGGAAATATTAATCGATCGCTCCAAAATGTAGGCACTGATAAATTCATTGAAAATCAATTAAGTTCAGCAGAATTTTTCTATAGAGCCGCTTTGATTTTTAATCCCGATAATCTAGCCTCTGAGTATAGTTTGGGTCGGGTTTGCGAACTAGCAAAAGATATGGAATGTGCTGAGGAGCAGTATAGAAAAACCATTGAAAACAATAATCTTTTTGTACTTGATTTTGCTAATTCTCAAGATAAAAATTCCCAAGAAGTTAATCCTAAATCTAATCCAGAGGCGGCGGCAGCCGCAGCTAGTAGCTTAACTAGACTCCAGATTCTTTATCAAAAACCTTTTGATGAGAGATTGATTAGACAAGGTTTAGAAAACACTCAAAATTCAACCATCAAAGCTACTTTGTGGAAAAATTTGGGCTGGTGGCAGTTTCAACAAAATCAACTGGTAGAGGCAGAGAAATCCCTGCGGACAGCTTTGGAGTTGGATGAAAATAGCACGGCTGCTTATTGTTTAATAGCGCAGGTTACGGAGGCAAAACAAGGCTCGATCGATCCAGCGACCTGGGCAGAATGTGCTGAACGGGTGAGGGAGCGCATTGAAACTGAACCCGCTAGACCTTCCCCAGAAGAACTGCAATGGGGACTCATGGCTCAGCAACGTCTCAAGACTGCTCCAAACAAGCCTTAACCAAAATTGGGGCTGCTTTCTTGAAATTATAGTGCTAGACAGCTTAATTAGGACAAAGCCAGATCCGTTGGCTGAGCGAAGTCGAATTTATGCTGAGCGTTGTCGAAGTAGCCGAGTTCGTCCTAACTTTTATGACAACGACTATACTTGGGATTACTTAGGATTACTTGAGACTAAAAGTATTTCTAACGCTTCATCAAAACTGGTAAAGTGAAAAAGTCTGGCGGGAATTTTTGCTGGTTTGCACAATTGGGTAGCTATGAAAGTAAAGAATTTTTGGTTTTGGGTAATTGCTGGGATCAGTGTGGCGATCGATCAGCTTACAAAGTTGACGGTGATCCAAACTATGGAACTTAGCCAATCAATACCCATCCTTCCGGGGATATTTCACTTTACCTACGTGCGAAATACAGGGGCAGCTTTTAGTTTATTTGCCAATGGGGGCGGCTGGTGGCTACGCTGGCTATCCCTAGTGGTGAGCTTGGGGTTAATGGCTTGGGCGATTTGGCATCCCCGGCTACCCCGCTTGGAACAGTGGGGCTATGGGTTTATTTTGGGCGGGGCGATCGGGAATGGGGTCGATCGATTCCTGTTGGGTTATGTAGTTGATTTTCTGGATTTTCGCCTCATTAATTTCCCCGTGTTCAATATTGCCGATATTTCCATCAACTTAGGGATTATCTGCCTGCTGATTGCTACTTTCTTTAGTGCTGATAATTCTTCTAGGGACGATCGAACCTAAACCCAGGCTCAACCCAGATTCAACCCAACATGAGTTCGACAAAACCTGAAACCCTCACCCTAGCCCTCTCCCAGCACGGGCGAGGGAACAAGAAAAGTTAGTTTTGTGGGAGAAGCGATGCACTAAACTTGTCGAAGTGGGGTTGGAGGATGTAGCTTGCTTCCCATAAGGATGGGGTATTTCTGAGCATCGAACTCATGTTAACCCAGATTCAACCCGGACTTAATCTAGATTGGAGACGGTCTCCTTTTCTGTTACTACGCCATGCAACCGCAAATCCCAAGGATCACGGGGCAAGGATTCTAGGTAGGCAAAGGAAAAATAATACCCAGAGTGGTTTTATCTCGCCAAGCGGGGAGGCTGAGGAGTCGATCGTAGTAACCACCCCCATAGCCCAAGCGATAACCAGCTTGATCGATCGCCACACAGGGAAGAAGCATTAAATCTACCTTTGCCACTTCCACCAAGGGGAGTTCCATACTTGGCTCCATCATCCCATAACGATGTTGGGTGACACTCCATCCCGGCTGCCAATAGTGCCATTGCAAATCCTGCCCCACGCACCGGGGGAAACCCCAAGATTTTGCTGGGTTTTGAGTAATTAAGCCCATCAGGTCTGGTTCTTGGCGAAAGCTAAAATAGGTCAGAATCGTTTTTGCTGCCTGAAACTTAGGATCCTGCTGGAGAGCAGCACAGATTTGTTGACTCTGCTCATGCCACTGTTGGGAACTGAGATTTTGGCGTTGGTGGAGGAGCGATCGCCGGAGATCAGCTTTATTCATAAAAAAATATTACCAAAAGACCAGAAAAGTGTTAATCTTAAAAATGCGGAATTAATCAAAGTAGTGAAACAACCTGATGCAAACCAGTAGTTAGGCTAAGTTCTACTAAATTATTGATTATTGATTAAATCTTATCTTTTGCGGTTGTGGTGGAATTGGTAGACACGCTATCTTGAGGGGGTAGTGGCGCAAGCCGTGCGAGTTCGAGTCTCGCCATCCGCATTTAATATTGCTAATAATATTGCTAAACTTTGTTAAGATAAATATCGAAATATTAACCGAGGTATTTATTTTATTAGCTCAGGATATCTCCGCTTGAAAATTGTAGATAGCCCAGACACTAAACTTAGTTGGTATGCCCTAGACCCTATCTGGCAGGGAAATGAACTTATTGTCCAACAGGGATTACCCCACCAGCAACTATCTCCAGCTTGGCAGCTAATGCTTTTGGGGGATGGCTCACCAACTCGGCATTTGCAATTGCTCACGGGGGAACCAACGGAAGTAGATGTGATTGATATGTCGGCGATCGAGATGGATCGAGATCAGGCTCCAGAGTCGATCGTTGCCATTCCCGGGCCCCGGCTCCGGCGACAGGTGTGGCTCCGCACTGCTTCGGGACAGCGGTTAGCCTATGCGACTTCTTGGTGGGAAGCCAGCCACGTAGATGAATACTTACAAAACCGCAGTCTGCCAATCTGGGCAAGTCTTGCCAAACTCCGCACCGAGTTATACCGGGATGTTCAAGGAATCTATTACGGAAATTCTCCAGAGCTAGAAATTGCCTTCGGAGAACCGGGAGCCTTTTGGGGTAGGCACTATTTATTCTGGCATCACGGACAGCCCTTAACTTTGATCTATGAAGTATTTTCCCCTTACCTCTGCAAATATTTGGGTAGTGATAAATATTTAGACGGCAAAGATTAAATGAAGTAACATATAAGCTTATCCCTCTAATTTAGAAACCTCAATATTATATTATGGAGACAATAATATGGGAGAGAGATTGAAAGTAAATGAGATGTTGAAAGAGATCAACATTGATTTTTATCAATTCAGAGGTGGAACTTTTTTAGTTTTCTATCAACTAATTTCTAGCAACAAACAGTTAGATGATGCCATACAATTTTATAAAGGTGATATTGCTCGTACTGAATGGAATTGCAATCGTTTTTTTATCGCCCAAAATTTTTTTAGTGAATATTTTCCTACTATCGATTATACAAATGATGACCTTCTCATAATTGCCAGAGCATTTGCCTCAGAGTTAAGTGATCGGCTCAAAGCATCTTTTCCAGAAAAATCATTTTCTATTGAGATCATTGGAGATAATTTTATAGATAAAGAACCATTAGAATTATCCGTTACATTTCAGACAAAAATTTAAAAACCATTCATTAGAAATTATTTATTTACAGATGGATAAAGGTATGGCTACACCTCCAATTACTACTCAATTTGTCCAAGTTCCCCACGGCGATCTCAAGATTTCCGCTTACCTGGCTCGCCCAGAAACATCCACGGCGCTACCTGCCGTAATAGTCATTCAAGAAATCTTTGGCGTAAATTTTCATATCCGGGATGTGACCGAAAGATTTGCCAAGGCGGGTTATGTGGCGATCGCTCCGGCTCTTTATCAACGCACTGCTCCCGGTTTTGAAACAGGCTACACTCCAGAAGATGTGACGATCGGCAGGAGCTATGCCCAACAAACCACGGCGGCGGAATTGCTGGGGGATCTTCAGGCGACGATCGATTATCTCAAGGCAGAAAATCTAGTGCAGGATGGGGCGATCGGGTGTATTGGTTTTTGCTTCGGGGGTCATGTGGCTTATCTGGCAGCAACTTTACCAGAGATCAGAGCCACAGCTTCTTTTTACGGGGCGGGGATTGCCCTGCGGACTCCCGGCGGTGGAGCGCCGACGGTGACTCGGACTCCTGAAATTACCGGAACCATCTATACCTTCTTTGGGACAGAGGATGCCAGCATTCCCCCAGACCAAATCGCCACCATTCAAACAGCCCTAGAGCAGCACCAGATTAAACACAAAGTCCTTGTCTACGAGGGAGCCGATCATGGCTTTTGCTGCGATGCTAGGGGCAGCTATAATCCCACCGCCGCCACTGCTGCTTTTCAGGAAGTCCAAGAATTGTTCCAGCGTGAATTAGGAGCCTAGATTTGCTCTTCATTAAAATCTATACCAACTCTAGATAAACTCCAAATAAAATATGAACAAACGGGATCAAAATTATCTCCTCCGGTTATTGCCCTTAGTTGTTGGTGGTTTGGGGGGAAGTTTATTATTAATTAATCGCTTAGTCACTCCAGAATTAACCAATAGTCAGGCTCGATCGGATGTTTTGGGGGTAATCTTGGCGGCAGTGTTGATTTTGTCGGGGCTATTGTGGCAGCAGGTGCAGGCTCGATCGCCGGAAGCAGTAGAATTAATCGGCTCTGAAGGTTTTGAGCTTGCCCCAGATTTACCAGAGGTAGTCAAAGTCGAACTAGCGTGGGCTTCTCATTTGTTATTGACCAATACCGTCACCAAATCCCTCGTGGTGTTCTACAGCGATCGAGTACTGCTCCGGCGGGGAATTTTTGGCTCAAATTCTCAAGTGAAACCCGGTGTGATCCTACAAAGGGTTTTAGATAAACAAAAACCTGTGTATTTAGTCAACTTAAATATCTATCCCGGCAAAATTGAATTTGATTATCTGCCCCCCAATACCCAAGGGGTCATCTGTCAGCCGATCGGCTCCCAAGGGGTCTTAATCCTCGGAGCCAACGCCCCCCGCAGCTACACCAAACAAGATGAACAATGGATCGCTGGCATTGCCGATAAAATCGCTAATACTTTAGTTAATAATTTTTAGTAAAAAGATGGAGAAGGGAAATTTATCAATGCAAGCAACATCATCCCTCTACGATCGAGACACCTTACTCTGGGTTGAAGATACTGTTGCCAAGCTCAGAGCAAAGGATTTTGCCAACTTAGATTTAGAAAACCTAATTGAGGAAATTGAGACCTTGGGGCGATCGCAAAAAAAGGAACTAAAAAGCCGTCTTTTAGTTTTACTGGAACATCTGCTGAAACGTTTATACGTCGATTCCCCCAATGACTACCGGGGTTGGGAAATTACAATTCGCCAGCAACGGCAGCAAATTGAACTAGAAATTGATGATTCTCCTAGCTTAAAAACTATTTGGCATGAAGCTTTTGATAAAGCATGGCAACTAGCCTTAAAATCTGTAAAACAGGACTACCCCAAGACTTATTTTCCCGATCGTTGGCAATTTTCATCAGATTTAGAAGCAATGCTCAACGAAAAGTTTTGGTAAGAAAATAGAAATTCTGCTCTCATAAAAAAGTGGATTACAGTTGTCTATTTAGTACATAATGCTAATCACTGAAGTTAGAATCTACAAGTTTGCAAAGAGAAGATTTTAATAAAACAATATCCTCCTGAATCGTTTGCCAGATGATCGACATATTTATCTGAAAGTATTCATGAATGATTACATTTCGCATTCCACGTACCTCAATCCAAGGAATTTCAGGATGGCTAGCTTCTATCTCAGCCGGAATCCCACGAATTGCCTCACCAATAATTGCAAGGTTATACAAAACTGCTCTGATAGTTTTTCGATCATATTGAAACTCCTCAAATGTCATCCCTGTTGTAAATTCTTGAATTTCTTCAATTGCAGCTATTATGTCTCTTAGTCTATTTTGCCAATCTCTAGAAGGCACGGATTGCCTCCCGGAAAACAGATTCTTGAAGATAAGGTTTAAGGGAATCGATCGTACCCAGATCAACCGAGCTTTCTAAAATTTCTTCTAGGTATTTTTTAAGGCGAACAAAGGTAAATAATCCCACTGGGCGATCGAACTCTACGAGGAGATCAACATCACTATCTATAGTTGCTTCATCCCTTGCCACTGAACCAAATAAAATTAGGGAACTTACCCCAAAATTATGCAGATTGTTTTGATGATTTACTAGTATTTTTAGGACTTCCTGTCGTAGCATAAATAACTCCCGAAGAAATGAAATTTATCTTTTAAGCACTAAAATACTTAGCGGCGGGATGGTAGGTAATGATGGCGGTGGTGGATTGTTCGGGATATAGTTGTTCGCTTTCATCCATGTAGAGATTCAGCGATCGCTCCCCAGTAATTCCAGCAGCTTGTACTGATCCTGCATATTCGGGCAGGCGGGATAACCAAAACTATACCGAGAACCGGGGTAACGCTGGGCTAAAATATCTCGCAAATTATCGGGTTCCTGTTCCCCAAACCCCAACTCTCTGCGAATCCGGGCATGAATCCATTCGGCGATCGCTCTGCCGTTTGCACTGCTAATCCGTGGAAGTAGAGATAATCCGTGTATTGATTGCTATCAAATAATTCCTTGGCAAACTGGGTGGCAATTTCGCCTACGGTAACTGCTTGCATGGGGAACACATCCATGATCCCAGAATCCTTGGGCGCAAAGAAATCCGCAATACACAGACGGCGCATAGATTTTTGGCGGGGAAACTCAAAGGTCGCCACTAACTGGCTGTGATCCTCTGGGTTGTAGAGATAGAGAGAATTTCCCTCAGCATTGCAAGGAAAGTAGCCATAAACCGCTTGGGGATGGAGGAGGTTTTCAGTAATAACTCGCTCCTTCCATTGCTCAAGAACTGGATAAACTTTTTCTTGGAGAAACCCATCATACTCTTCCCTCGATTGCTCTTGGGGTTTGCGAAATTGCCACTGCCCAGCGATGAGAGCTTGTAAATCCAGATAATTAAACACTTCCTGAATAGGAATATCTGTAGGCTCCAAAACTTGAGTTCCCCAGAAAGGTGGTGTGGGTCGAGGAATCTCGATCGCTACAGCAGTCGATCGCCTTGTATCTAACTCCTCTACCTCCTTTACCTCTTCTAACTCCTCTACCTCCTTTACCTCCTCTACCTCCTTTACCTCCTGTTCATGGGGAAATCCCCGGAAATCATCCCACTCCCCAGCAGTTTTAGCGGGCATGAGTTTATCCATAAAATGCAGATCTGCAAAGGCATCTTTACCATAGATTACTTTACCTTTATAGGCTTTTTGGCAATCATCATAGACAAATTTAGGAGTCAGGGCTGCCCCACCCAAAATCACTGGTACGGTAATTCCTTTTTCATTAAATACCTCCAGATTTTCCTTCATAAAAGCCGTAGATTTTACCAACAACCCACTCATGGCAATACAATCTGCTCCGTGTTCTTGGTAAGCATCAATAATATTATCTACGGGTTGTTTAATCCCCAAATTGATAACTTTATAGCCATTATTAGACAGAATAATATCCACCAGATTCTTGCC
>JAAUUE010000032.1 GCA_012031635.1 Coleofasciculaceae cyanobacterium SM2_1_6
CAATTGATTTCTTTCTTTGTTTGGTTCTGCTTGGGTAGCGATCGTCTATTGTTTTTTGGGGCGTTTTTCTTTTCTGGGGGCAGTAGAGGGGTACTGAGGGTTTCGTAGAGATTAAAAAGAAATTCAATCCGGTTTAATTCGTTGACAAAGGGCTGGGGACGATAGCACAAATCCACGGCTTTATCTAGGTTTTGATGGGCTTTCACCAAGTCGGGAGGCATACTCAGGGGGTCATACAAATCTGCCAAGCTACTATCAGGATATTTTGCCCTTGTATCCAAAACTATCTGGGCTGCATTTTCAACTTTTTGTTTTTGTTTATTGGTAATATTTTCAGGAAATGGGTAATTATTATAGACAATATCTTTAGAATATCGATAATCACTTTTCAATCTTCCACAAACATATTTAACCCAAGTCATGTGCATTTCAGAGGTAATAATACCAAAATGATAGAGTGTAGCTTCAGAAATGATTAGACATAAATTACTGGTAATGATTTCTTTTGAAATGAACCCGATTGGGATATATTTTCTATTTTCAGAGGAGACACTTGGCACAAGTAATTAATCTGTCAAAGGCATATTTTGTACATGAAAGCGAGTCGGAGTAGATGCCAGTTTTTGTGTAGAAATACTTTTGCTTTCTAATCTAATCCGCTTCACTGCTTCAACTCTTTTTAGAGCATTAGGCATTTGCTTTAATTCATTTGGAGGACAATCTCCAAGCCATAGACACCATCTTTCATGACTATTAATAAACTCATCTGCACCTAACCATTTCTTAAACCATTTAGCAGATTTTGGCTCTATCTTGATAAATTCTTCTTTTTCTGATGTTGTAAATAGATAGTTGCCACCATCAATTGGCTTATTACCAATACCTATTGATGGAATATCAGATAATGGCTTTTGTCTTCT
The DNA here is from genome assembly GCA_012031635.1 of Coleofasciculaceae cyanobacterium SM2_1_6. Taxonomy (GTDB): domain Bacteria; phylum Cyanobacteriota; class Cyanobacteriia; order Cyanobacteriales; family JAAUUE01; genus JAAUUE01. The sequence goes on from JAAUUE010000032.1 coordinate 921, forward strand.
TTGAATTGTTGTATCTGTTCCATTTACCAAGTAGGGATTAATATTTTTTGCCTGTATTTCTAGTGGTTCACCCTTGATATCCTTATACTCAAAAATACGCTTTTCTGAAATATCAAAGGTTGCAAATCCAATAATTACGCAATATACAGCAGCATTTTTTCTTGCTTCATTTGTCCACTTAAAAGTTCTATGAGCAAAATGAATTTTTATTTTGTATTTATTAAAAAGAATATTCCACAAAATACCAACTTGTTCCCCTTGAGAAATTGAGTTTGTACTAACAAAAGCCACTCGAATATTTGTATTTTGGATAAAATCTGCGGCTTTGATATACCAAGCTGAGACATAATCCATAACTCCAGCACCTTTAGCATCATTAAATACAGCTAGAAGATCATTCCTTTGGATTTCGTTCATCATTTTAGAACCAATAAAAGGAGGATTTCCTAGAATGAAACTTAGATTTTCCTTAGAAATAATTGTTTCCCAATCAATCCGTAACGAATTACCATGCACAATTTTCGCTGCCTTCTTCAATGGCAACCGAGCATAATACTGCCCAAACTCATTACTCACCTTAATATTCATCTGGTGGTCAATCAACCACATCGCCACCTCCGCAATCCGCACTGCAAACTCATCGCATTCAATCCCCACAAACTGATCCACATCCACCTGAATAAGCGGGAGAACATCTATCTCCAACTGCCCACTTTTGTTCAACTCCAACAAAATCAAAATCTCTAAATCTCGTAACTCCCGATAGGTAATAATCAAGAAATTTCCACAGCCACAAGCCGGATCGAGAAAATGGAGATTAGCAATCTTTTTTATGAAACTCCAATAGCCTAGCTCTATTCCCCTTCGCCTTCTCAAAATTCGTGTATAAATCATCTAAAAAAAGCGGCTTAATTAACTTTTGAATATTTTTCTCAGAAGTATAATGAGCGCCTAAATTCCTTCTTTCCTTTGGGTTCATCACCGCCTGAAACATCGAGCCAAAAATCGCTGGTGAAATCTTTCCCCAATCAAACGCACAAGCCTCTAATAACATTTCTCGCATCTTTCGATCGAAGGCTGCAATTCTCAATCCTTCCTCAAATAACTTCCCATTTATGTAAGGAAACTGCTTCAAATTCTCATCCAAATTTTTGAAACGTCTTTCCTCAGAAGTATTAAGAACATCAAAAATAGAACTGAGGTGCATTGCTAGATCACTACCATCTTCCTTTGTGTGGCGCTCGATATAGTCCCAAAAAATTAATTTATTAAAAATCCCCGTATCATCAGCAAACAAACAAAATAATAACCGCACCAAATACACTTCTAAATCATGCCCCGTGTAGCCAATCTCCTTCAGGCGATCGTGCAACTGCCCCATCAACTCCGCCGCCTTAATATTTACCGGGTCTTCATCCTTATAAACTCGCTTTTCATAGCCAGCAATAAACCCAAATAAATGGACATAATTCACAAAATCTTTTAACTCAAACTCCGTCGATGTATCCGTGTCTAAATCATAAAGTCGGAACCTCTGAAAATCGGAAACTAAAATATATCTTGGCAGTTCAATTTCTTTGAGGTTAGGGAAATAATCCTTCGCCTGTTGAGTAGCTTTGTCGAGATTTCTGCCCCTAGATTTATGCTCAACTAAAATTACGCCCTTCCAGAGCAAATCAATAAAACCCTGCTTGTGATCCAACTTTTTTATAGGTTGTTCAAAACTTGCCACCCGCCGCCGAGAAATCCCAAACACATTAAAAAAATTATTCCAGAACGTCTGCGCCTCAGCCCTTTCTGAAGTTTCATCTTTCCATTCTTGGGAGAAGGCGATCGCCCGATCCTTAATTTCATTCCAGCTTAAGGGCATAGTTCATCATCCTCTTAAAAAATTGCCTAAGGGCGCAAAACCTTACGCCCCTACGATAAACTTTTCAGTCATTCTCTAAAGCTCAAAAGCTCCGATATCACACACACCGCCTCTGGGTCTAGCAACTCCTCTCTGGTCAGTGGCAGCACAGGTGGCATTGTTCCCTCTATTGACCGCAGGGCTAGCGGGTTGCAGGGCGATCGTCCGAGTTGTGCCGCCATTATTCAGAAAAGCTCCAAAGAGAGGATTAGCCACGATCGTGCCTTGGGCGCAGCTACTATCATTAGCATCGGCAGTGCGTTGGGGAAACTCAATATTATTCCCGCCGTTGGTCATCAGCGCCGAGCAGTTGTTGCGGATGCCAAAGGGATTCCCCGCCCGATTGTTGGCAATGATTGTATTTCTAATTGTGACTGCCGCATCCCCAATCATGCCCCCATTGAAAGAACTGGCAAAATTATTGGCGATCGTGGTGGTGTTGATAGTCACTCTGGCATTATTCACCACGGCAACCCCGCCCCCCTGACCACCGTTGATATTGGGATTGACCGCTTGATTGTTGGCGATCGTATTATTCGTCAAGGTCGCATTCAAGCCATTCCCCAACCAAATTCCGCCGCCTAAACCACTGGCAGTATTACTAGAGAAAGTACTGGTTTGGATATTTGCCGTTGTCCCAGCACCACTACCCAAAATAAAAATCCCGCCCCCAGAACCTCCCTGAGTCCCACTGGAAGTATTCCGAGCGATGATATTTTGATCAAAAATTAGGCGATCGCTGCCGTAGAGTTGGACAAATAACCCCCCGCCTTCATTGGCAGAAATATTATTACTCATGCGAGTCCGCCGGATCACGATTCTGCCCTGACTATTTAAGCCGCCATCCACATAGATAGCTCCTCCTCCGCCCGAAGGTGCAGGACGGGTCGATCGATTCCCCACAAAAATACTATCTGTCACCTTGAGATTACTCAGCAGATTATTAATAGCCCCGCCGTTACTAGCCCGATTGTTGGTAAAGCGACTATTGCTAATATCTAGGGTACTTTCACTCTTGGTATAAATGGCTCCGCCGCCGTCAAACTGCCCCCCTTGGGTAGAGACATTGTTGTTAAAGGTGCAGTTACTCACGGTGAGGACTCCCCGAAAACCACTAAAAACTCCCCCGCCTTCGCCCGTGGTAAAGCCATCGGCAATGGTCAAATTCCTTAGAGTCAAACGCACCCCATTATCCCCAGTCCTCAAAACCCGGTTTGTACCGCCGCCGCTCAGGGTGATCAAATTTCCGGCTCCGTCAATGGTGGTGTTGGCGGTGATCACTTTTTCTGTCACCCGGATTGTCACAGGGTTAATCCCACAGTTAAAGGTGACGACACCGCCGCCAGCTAGGGCTTGACTGAAGGTAGTATCGTTACAACTTGCTGGAGTGCCATTCCCTACTACGCCCCCGGCTTGAGCCGGATGACCAGAGACGATCGCCAACCCCAGCCCCAAACTAGCAGCCAGTACATAAATCAACTTTTTCCCCGTCTTCAAAAAATGCCACATAGCCTACTCCTCACAGAAAATTTTTAGTACCGGAATTTTAGTAACTGTTTCAATTTACTCGATCGCTCCTCACCGAACTAATTGCCCCGACCCCCTGAGCTAATTACTGGAGCTAATTACTGGAGCTAATTACTTAAGCCCATGCTTCAAGCTAATTATTCACTAGTCTCAAATCTCTTTCCCTAAATCCTTGCTGCCACCAGCAAAAATTAAAAAAGTTAGATTTATCATTTATTCCGAGGATGCAACCCAAAGATAGTGTTAGCCTAGATAATATATTAATCCCCAAATTAGTTCATTTTTTTCAGGTAATAATTTCAAGTAGCTTGCAAGTAATAATTTCAGGCAATAATTTTTTAGACTATGGACAAGGTTGTGGTTGGGCTTTCCGGTGGAGTAGATAGTTCCACGGCTGCTACGGTTCTCCATCATCAAGGCTATGGAGTGGTAGGAGTAACTCTGTGGTTGATGAAAGGCAAAGGGCAGTGCTGCTCTGAGGGCATGGTGGATGCAGCGCAGCTTTGCGAACAGTTGGGGATTCCCCATCACATTGTCGATAGCCGGGAACTGTTTCAGAAAAATATTGTGGATTATCTCGTCGATGGTTACGCGGCGGGGATTACGCCTCTGCCCTGCTCTAATTGCAACAAAATGGTGAAATTTGCTCCCATGCTTGCCTATGCTCGGGCAGAACTAGGGATTGAGAAAATTGCCACGGGACATTATGCCAGAATTACCCAAGACCCCACCACAGGACGCTATCAACTCCGGCGGGCGATCGATCTATCAAAAGACCAATCCTATTTTCTCTACGACCTCAGCCAAGAAGTGCTGGCGGCTACCATGTTTCCCTTGGGCGAAATTCCCAAAACCGAAACCAGAAAACTGGCGGCAGAGTTTGATCTGCACACCGCAGATAAGCCAGAAAGTCAAGATCTGTGCCTTGTGGAAGCCCACGGCTCTATGCAGACATTTTTAGATAAATACATTCAAACCAAAACTGGGGATATTGTCGATCGCCGGGGGAAAGTCCTCGGACAACACCAAGGAGTACATCACTATACGATCGGGCAACGCAAGGGCTTAGGCATCGCTGCCCCGGAACCTTTGTATGTAATTGCTCTAGATGCCGTCAATAATCGGGTAATTGTGGGCGATCGCACTTCGGCGGGTCAGTTAGAATGTACCGTTTCTCGTCTTAACTGGATTGCCATTGATCCCCCCACCACACCCCTACAAGCAGAAGTCCAAGTCCGCTACCGTTCGGGAGCCGTACCAGTGTCGATCGTCCCCATAGATGGGGTGACTGAGGGGAGCCGAAGTCCTGAACCTAGTCAAACTGAGGCGACTGAGGGGAGTCGAAGTCCAGAACCTAGTCAAACTGAGGCGACTGAGCGGAGTCGAAGTCCAGAACCTAATCAAAACTGAGGCGACTGAGCGGAGTCGAAGTCCTGAGCGAGTCAAACTCATTTTCCCAGAACCTCAATTTGGGATTACACCGGGACAGGCGGCGGTCTTCTATCAAGGAGATTTAGTTTTAGGGGGCGGGATCATCGATCGCTACGCTCTTCCAGAGCTTGTGGAAGTTGAGACAGGCAGCAAAATAGAACAGATTTAAGGTTAGATCTAAATCATGAAAACCGATAGCCTGTTTTATACAATCTTTCAAGAACTACCCTTTGTTTTCTTTGCTCTCCTCGGCATTCCCGAATCTATTACCAGCAAATACCAATTTACCTCCCAAGAACTGAAGCAATTAGCCCTCCGCTTGGATGGTCTTTTTCTCCCCTCGGTTCCTGACTCACAATTACCCTTTTATATCGTCGAGGTACCAACCAGACCCCCAATTGTACGATCGCTTATTCAACGAACTACTAGTTTTATTTTAGAGGTAGATTGTTTGGGTACATCAACCGGAAACTTTGGCATCAGACCGCAACTCCCGCCTTAGTAATAAACACCTCAATCGCCGGAATATCCTCTAACATTTCTTTCCCAAATACATCGATATAACAAGCGTTGGCGCAGCCTTCCTGCAAGGAAATCGCCGACTTCACATCAGCTAAAGCCTCCTCATAGGTATCTCCCTGCCCCACGATCGCCCCCACCACCCCAAGGGGATAAGCCATATAACCATCAGCGTGCTTTTCAATCACAATTTTGAACTGTTTCATAGAGTTTTTGCTTCCTATTCTACCTGACGGCACTCCTTTCTAACAGATTCTTGCAATTCTTCAGCAGGGCAAACGCATACGTTTCTTTACAATGGGGAATTAGAGCGTGAAGCGTGAGATAGCACCTTCAGAAGATAATCATCATCCCAACCAGCCCGAAGACGCTTTGCCTTAACCCCAACTTTAACCGATTTCTCTTGGCTCAAGAGGTTGACAGCAATGTGGCGAACCACAGCCATGTTTTCGGCACTGTTACCTTGACAAGCTCTAGATTCATCTTCACGGAAACCTACATCCAAAATCCAATGCAGTTGATTTTCGATACCCCAATGGCTTCGTACCGCTCTTGCAAACAATTGGGCATTAACAGGAATACTCAGTAAGTAGTAACGGCGTTCGATAGTTGATTTACCATTGATTCGACGCTCTGATTCAACACAACCAATACTTTGCAATCCTCTCCAATTCTCAGCCCCCAACAAGTATTGTGTCTGTCCCATCAGCCAGTACTTCCGAATCTCTATCCGTCCGTGACCTTTATCAATAGTCTGGGAGAAGTCATGCTCAATATCTTTGAAATTTTGCTGGTGAGCGAGCTTAAATAACTGTGTTACATCCTCATGGAGATTTCCTTGATTGGCTTTGAGTGCCAGAACATAATCTCCCCCTTGATTAATTATTGTCTCGGCAATTTTGGTTTGACACCCCATCGCATCAATACTAACTATCCCTCCCTCTAACTTCAGCATCTTGAGTAATTCTGGAATCGCTGTAATCTCGTTCGATTTTTCGGCTACTTTACATTGTCCTAAAACTAAGTGATTTTGAGTTGCCCAAGCACTGACCATGTGGATCATTCCACGCTCTTCTCCCCGTTCATAGGCTCCTCGTAAGGTTTTACCATCAATAGCAATCACCTGACCTACTGTTGTCTGGAAAACTGCTTGTACCCAGTTCAGAAAACATTGCTGCAATTCCTGCGGTTTCAGCCGTGCAAACAACCGTTCAAAGGTATCGTGAGAGGGAATACCATTTGGTAATGCTAGAAATTTTGATAGCCATTCCTGTTTGGCACGTCCATAACTCTCTACTTCCGACCAGCTATTGGCTCCACAAATTACGGCACAAATGGTGATGCTCACTATATCGATTAAAGGATGTGCAATGCTATGTTTGGCTCGTGGGTCTTTGACGTTGCTGAAATGCTCTACCAATGAGGCAACCGGTGAATCTGGCATGGGAATAACTGTGTATGGTTAATGTCTTTAACATATCCTATGCTAGACAAATGCTTGTCAGTCTTTGCTTTCCTCTATTGTTACGAAACGTATGCGTTTGCCCTGCAATTCTTCAGCTTCCGTATCACTTAAAATTCCGGCAAACTTCCCTAGGGGATGATCAGAGTTATCTTTACCCGATGAAAAAATTCTAGCCTGTACTAAGTCATCCGGGGCAAGGCTTAAGTTCTTGAATTAACCGTTCTCGATCGCTTAGGTGTTGCTTGGTAATATCGCTCATTTGTTACCAACTCCTTGATAAATCCCCATTGATTATTGTTTATTATAATCCCCCAAACTCTCTACAGCAAAACTCAAGCTCCATAGACACCTTATACTGAACACAGTAGCCTACCCAGAGCAGCCGATGAAAAACTGTATTAAGAGGAAAGCCGATGAATTACACCGAACATTGGGTGCAAAAAATAGCCAAACAAAAAATAGCTAATCAACTATTAATAGAAAAAGCTCGATCGGATGTCCAGAAAATTGCGGAGATTTTGGTTAATGATTTTCATGCTCAACAAATTATTTTATTTGGCTCCTTAGTTAAGGGTAAATTTCATGATCGATCGGATATCGATCTAGCCGTAGCCGGGATTCCCAAGCAAGAATATTTCACCGCCGTGGCTGCTGCTAACCAAATCACTCAATTTTGGGTAGACCTAAAACCCCTAGAAGCCCTAGAACCCCACTTTCTACACCGAGTGCTGACCACAGGAGAATGTATTTATGAAGCAAGTATCCGCCAATGATCTCCGGGAATTAATCGCCGATATTGAAACAGAATTAAATCGTTTAGAGAGATTAGCCCAAGGAATTAAACAAGTGCGATCGGCTATTCAACAGGAGCCAGAACTAGCAGCAACTTTTTATGAAAGTTTAGCCTTGAAACTACACAATTTCTATACAGGTTGTGAGCGCATTTTCCAGCTAATTATTTCTGAACTCAATGGCTCTATCCCTTCTGGTTATGATGGGCACAAACGACTACTAGAACGCATGAGCATAGCAAGAAAAGATCGTCCTGCTTTGATCTCTGCCAATACTGCCCAAAAACTGCAAGAATACTTGGGCTTTAGACATATTGTGCATAATTTGTACGGCTTTGAATTAGACCCAGAGAGGATTGATCGATTGGTAGAAAATCAGGAACCTATTGGTTAACAGTTTGCCCAAGAAGTTCGATCGTTTATCAATTGGCTCCAGAACCTATCAGAAGAGCTAGAAAATTAGGAAGGACAATCAAGGTCGAGATGAATTTCTTTTTTGGTGAAAGGTAGCTCACTATTCATCGCCTCGATTTCCTGCTGCTCCATGTCGTTAATTTCCCCAATGTAGTTACGGAGAATTTGCTTCAGGCGGGGATTGTAGAAACGGTGGAGGCTGTAGTTGGGAGTGGCGGGAAAGCCCCGGCGTTTTTTATGGCTGCCCCCGGCTCCGGGATCGAAGATTTGAATATTTTTACTAATCGCCCACTCGATGGGTGCATAATAGCAAGCATCAAAATGCAGACAATCAAACTCTTCGTAGGAACCCCAGTAGCGCCCGTAGAGCAACTCACCCTTGGTTAAACAAAAGGACATCCCCACTGGACGGGTTTGATATTTTTCATGGTAGGCAGCTACGAGGACTACTTGATGGGTGAATTTAGGGTATAACTGCTCAAAAAACTTTTTAGTGAGATACTTACTGCCGCCCCAAAACTTATCACAGGTACTGCCATAGAAACCGTGCATCAAAGAGAGCAAATGCTTAGGAATATCTTCCCCGGTGTGAATTTTCAGGGATAGTCCCGCCTGCTCCACTGCCTTGCGCTCCCGTTTGATGTTGCGGCGCTGGTTGGAGTTGAACATCTTCAGGTAATCATCAAAACTTTGGAAATTATGATTTTGCCAAATGTAACTATGGTGCATCCAACTAGTGAAACCCTGCTGCTCCATGAGGCTTTGCCACTGGGGGTCGACAAACAGAAAGTTGCAGCCAGAAATCTGGTGTCGATCGCAGAAATGATCGATCGCTGCCACCATTATCGCCGTTAGTTCTGCCTCATCTTCTCCTTCTGCCATTAAAAATCGATAGCCTGCGGCCGGAGTAAAGGGAGTCATGCCCACCATTTTTGGGTAATATTCTGCTCCCAGACGGTAGGAAACATTTGCCCACTGTTGATCAAAAACAAACTCACCGTAGCTATGCCCTTTAATATAAAGAGGAGCCGCCGCAATGAGTTGTCGATCGCGCCAGACCAAAAGATGATTGGGCAACCAACCTGTTTGGGGGGTAGCACTACCGGAAGTTTCTAGATTATTTAGCCATTCCCATTCGAGAAAAGGAGTTTTTAGGGGAATTGCGAGGGCATCCCAAGCATCTTGGGGAATATCTTGCATCCGGTTCACCCAACTGAGGGAGCATTGATTAGACATGGGGAGGGCGATCGGTAGTTAATAGTTAATATGGATTAATATAGCAATCCTAAATCATTTGTTAGATTAGATTGTTTCTGGTAGGTGATTTCACCCGCCGTAGGCGGGTGAAATCATGTAGGACTGCTATAGGATGGAAAGAATATTTGAGATCAGACTGGGGGATGCAAGTCTTGATCAGTGAGGATCATAACAAACCTACTGCAAACTTGCCAGTTTCCGGTTACTGCCTCCTGAAACACTAATAAAGAATGGTTAATCAAGCATCCATTATCTGTTGCCAATCGTACTTCAACTATGGAAATTTATTCTCGCAAACTTGGGCGCTTGGTGAAAGCAAAGCTATCAATCTCGGTGGCGGCTTGGGTATTCCTGAGTATTGTGGCGATCGAGGTAATTATTTTTATCCCCTCTTACCTCCGGCGTGAACAGGAACTAATTACCCAAATTCAAGAAGTTTCCACAGCCAAAGTGGGGGCGGTTTTGAGCCTCAAGAATAGTAATCGTACCAGTAGCCAGCTTTTAACCCAGTTAGAAAGTCTAATGAATTACTCGACGATCGTCGGCGGGGCGTTGTATAACGAAAATCGTCAGTTAGTCGGTACTTTTGGCGAAACTCCCCAAGCGCTCCCAGTCGATCGCAAATTACCAGAAATGGCTATACTACCTGTGCCTAGGGTCGATCGAGTCGATATGGTCTGGATAAAACTACGGATGGATAGTCGCTACACGCTGGTTCTCCGCCAAGATACCTCCACTATTCAATCAGAACTCCAAGCCTTCGGGGGACGTATTGCTGGATTAGTGCTGATTATTGCCCTCTTTGTCACGGCGACAACCATGGCGGTCTTGGCTAAATTGGTGATCTGGCCGATTCTCCGGCTACGGGATGATCTAGAAATTGCTGGAGAATCTCTCAATAGGCAGATTGATGACCAGAGCTTTTATTCCCTCTCGACCAATCGCTCTGATGAACTGGGGGAAGTCATGGGAGCCTTCCGAGAGATGTTGCAGCGAGTCCGGGATGAGATCAGAAGCCGTACCGAATCAGAACAAGCTCTGCGGGAAGAACAGGAAAAATCAGACCAACTCTTGTTAAATATTCTGCCCGGTTGTATTGCCGATCGCCTCAAAATGATGACCGCTCGATCGCCGATGGTTTTGCCGAGGTTACGGTCTTATTTGCCGACCTTGTAGGCTTTACAGAGATTTCTAGTCTGGCTTCCCCACAGGAATTAGTAGAACTTTTAAATCATATTTTTTCTATCTTTGATCAACTTTCCCAAGATTACGGCTTAGAGAAAATTAAAACCATCGGTGATGAATACATGGTGGCGGGAGGTTTGCCCCTACCCAAAGCTGACCACGCGCAGGCGATCGCCCAGATGGCTCTTGCCATGCAAAAAAGTATGGAAAAATTTACCTTCCGGCAGCAATCAATTTCTCTCCGGATCGGGATTAATTCGGGAGCCGTGGTCGCTGGCGTGATTGGGACAAGAAAATTTAGCTACGATCTCTGGGGTGATACGGTTAATGTCGCCTCCCGGATGGAATCTTCAGGCAGCCCGGGGAAAATTCAAGTGACGGAAACTACGTACCAACTCCTTAAAGATAAGTATAAATTTCTAGAGCGGGGACTAGTCAAGATCAAGGGTAAAGGGGAGATGATGACCTATTGGTTAGTGGGGGCGATCGATTAACTAGTTAGCCCATGGTAGGTTTGTCTTAGCGGATAATTTGGATTTGAATATTTGAGACCTCTGCCCAGTTTCGATCGGCGGTAACTGCGATCGCATTTCGAGATTGAGCCAAAGCTAAACAAGCTCGATCGGCAAGGGAAAGCCCTAAAGGACGAGTAATTGACCACAAGGCTGCTGTCATTTCTGCTTGCTCGATTGTATAGTCAACAATTTCTACTCCCGCCATTTGTAGGTTACTCACTAGTGTCTCAGTCAAAGTTCCTTGTTGTCTTGCTTTTTGGATTACTTCTGACAAGTTGATGGTCGAGATTGCGGACTCAGGAAGAAGACGATCAACTACTTCAAAGCCAGTTTCATTATGCAAAGACGCAAGTAAAGCAGAAGCATCAAGAATATAACTCACGTTCAGCCTCTACACGTCGTTCAGCAATAAGTTCATCAGCCAGACTGATGTGGGGGGGAATATGGGCAAATAGGTCTTTGAGTTTGTCTAGGGCAGCTTTCGGATTTGTAAGGATTAGCCGATCGCCCTCTACTCTAGCTATCAATTTAGTGCCTACTTCGATCCCTAGCTTTTCTCGTAGTTCCGCCGGGATGACGATACTTCCTTGTTCATCAACTTCTAATCTTATTTCTGCTGCTGCTTCGGCTATTACTTCTGCCATAACTTTGTCCGTTGGTGTCCTTGTAGATTGCTCTTCAGGAAAGAAACTATTAATTTACGGTTACTTTACAGAATTTGCATCCTTCACTGCGGCATAGAAAGCGGCAATTACTGAGGGAATACTCAAAGCTAGAATTACCCAAGTTACCCCAGAACCAAATTTGGGAGTGCCGGAAGTAAGCTCAAATACGGAGCCAATGGCAGCGATCGCTGCTACACAGGAAGCTAAGAGAAGCACACCGCTTTTTGGGGTCATCATAAGCAAATTATTTAAAAAAGTTGTTAAAAGAAGTTACAGAAGGGGCAAATATTTATGCGTATTTGGGTGACTATTTAATTGGTTTAACAGCACTAGGGGAAAATTTATTTTGCGGAGTTCTTCGGTCAGCAACAGTTCATTTTCCACTCGATCGACAAACAAAACTCCTTGCAAATGATCCATTTCGTGCTGAATTACCCGTGATAGCAAACCTCTGGTTTTGAGGGTGCGGGGATGCCCTAGTTCATCTTTGTAGCTGACCTCTACCTCTTCTGGGCGAGTCACTTCGATAAATACATTCGGCACGCTCAAACAGCCCTCTTCCATGTCACAAACTTGACGGCTGAGTTTTTTAATTACCGGATTGATCAAGACTAGGGTTTCTACCTCTGGTTTGTCTGGCTCGATATCAATAACAATTACTTGCTTATGAACCCCGACTTGGGGCGCAGCTAAGCCGATGCCATTGGAACTGTACATGGTTTGGAACATTTCCTTTACCAACAGCCGGATTTCTTCGTCTACCTTCGCCACTCGTTTAGCTGGCTGCCGGAGGGTGCGATCGCCCAAAAAATGAATCCGCCGGGGGGGATTTTCTAGTTTTTTCTTTTCTACAATTACTGGTGCAGGCATGGAAGCAGATAATATAAAGTTTTTAGCAAAATAAATACAATTAAACTCTATCCTAGCAGGAATTTCTAACCTTATGTTGCCAACAATCCGTAAACTCTCCTATCTCATTCAAGAAACATGGCGGGGACTCCGGCGGGGCGGGTGGATGAACTGGGCAGCCATCAGCACTGTTACGGTTTTATTATTTTTATTTGGGATGCAATTAACCGTATCTTGGCAGATCGATCGCCTCCTGAACCAGTTTGGCAGTCAGCTAGAAATTTCCCTGTACCTCCAACCAGAAACCAAGATCGAAACCATCACACCCCTAGTCGCCCAGCAACCAGAAGTTAGTGAAGTCCGCCTAGTTTCTAAGGAGGCGGCTTGGGAGAGCTTAGTCAAGGAATTGGGGTTTTCGGATATCCAGAGCGTCACTCAACAGTTAGATGGAAATCCCTTGGTAGATGAATTAAAAGTTAAAGCCAAAACTCCCCAAGCAGTGCCGAACCTCGCTGCCAAATTGACCCAACTGCCCGGAGTAGAAGGTATTCGTTATCGAGCGGAGGCGATCGAGCGCTTAACTCGACTCCATCAAGGCTTGGGCTGGGTCAGTGCTACGATTACCTCCCTCCTGACCATGACCTCGATCGCTGTCATTTTCACTACCATTCGCCTCATCTTTATTTCTCGCAGCAAAGAGATAGAAATTATGCAATTAGTCGGGGCGACAACTACGTGGATTTACTTACCTTTTCTGATTCAAGGTTTAGTCTTTGGGTTACTAGGTAGCGGGTGTGCCCTGATGTTTATTAGCCTGATTCAAGTAACTCTCAACAATCTATTAGTAAAAGCCCCAGAGTTTCTGCAATTTATTACCATTGGCTTGCAAGCCGATGCCCAAAAACCTTGGTTGTTATCCCTAATTCTCCTTAGTTTCGGCACGATCGTTGGGCTTTTAGGTAGTTTTCTCGCTATACGTAGATCGGAAAAACAATCTTGACTAAAATCTCGGCAAATTTTCGAGCAATCTATTAAGCTAGCTGGGGCGATCGTTATATTTTTCTTTCATCAATAAAAAATCTTCTGTAATTTTTATGTAATTTACAGGTTAATTATGTAAAAGAAACGTAATTTTTATAATCATTAATAGAGGACTCAATCTTTACCTTGGCATAATATTATATCCACAGAAGATATATCTAAATAAAGCAAAGAAATTACCTCAGTAAATTTCCTGAAGAATGGATTTTAACATTAGATTATTATATTGAATATCTAAGCATCTACACAAAGAATTTTCAAGAAGTAAGTTTTCGAGAAATTATTCCCCAAAATCTTTAATTTATTTTAACTATTGCTAATCAAAGGTAAGTCCACGTGCGGCTTATTCCTAACTACTATGACTTCATCCAAAAAGTGAGACATTATGCTGGCTAATCTGTCTAATAATACTATCAGTAAAGTTGATAAAATCGCATCTAACCAAGATGGATTCAACCCTTCCAATATTGTCTTTATTGATCCAAGAGTAGATAACTTTAATAGTCTTGTTTCTGGATTAAAAGCCAACGTTGAAAAAGTAATTCTTGATCCTACTCAAGATGGAATTGAGCAAATTACAACGTTTCTCAAGGGTAGAACTGGAGCTATAGATAGTGTCCAGATTCTCAGTCATGGTAGCTCTGGCAATTTGCAGTTAGGCTCTACCCAACTAAATTCTGAAAACCTAGAAGCGTATCAAGCATCACTGAAAGAATGGTTTTCTGTTTCTGACAAAACTTCTGGTAAGACTCCTGATTTACTTCTCTATGGTTGTAATGTGGCATCCGGAGAGGTGGGAGAAAGTTTTATTCAACAGTTAAGTCAGTTTACTGGGGCGGATGTGGCGGCTTCGGTGGATTTGACCGGGAATGCTGCCAAGGGCGGGAACTGGATCCTCGAAAAGGCGACAGGAGCGATCGAGGCGGGTCATGCCTTCACCAAAAAAGTCCGGGATGCTTACCAAGATATTCTCGCTGTTTTCACGGTTACTAATACTAACGATTCTGGAGCAGGGTCTCTGCGGCAAGCGATTCTAGATGCCAATGCCAACCCCGGCTTTGATACAATTAATTTCAATATTGGGCTTGGTGGTCCCCAAACTATTAAACCAACCAGCGATCGCCTCCCCGATATCACCGATGTAGTTTTACTCAATGGTGAAAGTCAACCCGGTTTTGCTGGCACGCCGATGATTGAAATCGACGGCAGTAATTTTCTTGGTTCCTCCTTCCCCGGTGCAGCTGGCTATGCAGCCGTAGCTAATCAAGGTTGGTATTATCATGGGCTACGCCTTACCCAAACTGCATCTAACAGCATTATTCAAGGATTAGCCGTCAATAACTTCCCCGCCACTGGCATTAAACTGGGAGTCGGGGATGTTTATAACGCAGGCGACGGACCAACGGGGGTTATTCTTCGCCGCAATTATGTCGGGACAGACCTCACAGGGACAGTAGCCAAAGGTAACGGCTCTTGGGGAGATCCCAACGGTCAAAACGGCATTTACGGCTGGCGAGCAGCCAACACTCAAATTACAGATAGTATTGTATCTGGTAACTGGGTGACAGCAGTTAACTTCCGGGGCGGCACTTCTTCTAATATCACTTTTACCGGAAACAAAGTGGGAACTGATGTCACGGGTAACTATGCTCTCGGCAACCATCGCTGGGGGATATATTTACTAGACGGTGGCAGCTATGTTGCCAATAATGTCTCTTCCGCTAACGGCATTAGTAATCCAGACAATGGTGTTGGTACTCCCATTGATGTGCGGGTGGGTGGCAACACCGTTGTCAACAATATGGTGGGGACTAACGCCACAGGAACAGGTGGTCTTCAGCATCGTACAGGTGCGTTGATAGCTAGTGCTGCGGGAGACACAGTTAGTGGGAATACTCTCCATAACAGCCCCACACCATTTCCCGCCATTATTACTCCGACCTTCACCGCTTTTACTAATCCCCGTCTCAGTGATATTCCCCAAAATGCCTTTAACAACAACGGTAACTTAGTAGAAGAACTAGCAGCCGCAAATATTAATGTGGGAGCAGCTCCGGGGAAAGGAATTGCCATAACTGCTGTCGATAACACCAATGGGACTTGGCAATACTCTACAGATAATGGAGCTAACTGGCGGAGTATTCAGGCTGCGTTTTCCTTCCCTACAAATCTTACCCAAGGAGGTAATGAAGTCCCGGCTTTACTTTTAGCTGCGGACAGTAAAAACCGAGTCAGGTTTGTCCCCAATGCTGGCTTTACAGGTACCGTCACCAATGGTGTCACCTATAGGGCTTGGAACCAGAAAATTGGCGGGAATGGCGAGTTAATTAATGTCAGCTTTACCAGAACGAATATAGACATTATTCGTCGAAATATGAGCATTGATGCCTTTACAAACCCTGTGGTAGATAACTTCAGGATTACTGTAACTCCTGTAAATACAGCCCCTACCCTAGACCCAGCAGATGTAATTTCAGCCAGTGCCTTCATTACGGGGGTTAACAGTACTGGGGGAGTAGTAATTTCTGATGTCTTAGCTACTTCTGTTACTGATCCTGACACAGGTGCTCAGCAGGGGGTGGCAATCACAGACCTCAGTAACGCTAATGGTACTTGGCAATATAGCATCAATGGACAACACTGGATTCCCATTACCAGCGCTACTGACACGGCCTCTGTCCTACTGGATAGTAAAGCAAAATTAAGATTTGTCCCTAATGTTGGCTATGTGGGAGCACCAAGTCCCGTAACTATTCGAGCTTGGGATCAAACTAATGGGGCTAATGGTAGCCAAATTGACACGACGGTTAATGGTGGTACTAGTAGCGTCAGTAGTATCTTTGTAATTCTAGGTAATACAGCCCCTGTTCTTGATCCTAGCTTAGTACCAGTTAATAAAACTCAAGCTAGTGCTAGTAGTGGGGTTTTGATAGCGGATCTGGCAGCTGCGGCAATCACGGATATAGATGTTGCTGCTTTGGAGGGTATTGCCATAACTGATGCTCCTAATACTGACGGCCTTTGGCAGTATAGTATTGATGGAGGCAATGCTTGGATTGGGATCGGGGCAGTTAGTCCTACCAGTGCTCTCCTTTTGGATATTAATCACCGAGTTAGATTTTTGTCCAATCTCAATATTACCGTAGCTCCGACACTGTCCTTCCGGGCGTGGGATCAGAGCGGCGGGACTCCGGGAGCCTTAGCGAATGTGACTGTTAACGGTGGATCGACTTCCTTTAGTACAGATTTGGCAACAACTACATTGATTGTCTCGCCAGAGTCGTTAGTTTCCGGCGCATCGCCCATTGATCCGGGCTTTATTCCGCTCCTAAGAAACCCTGAAGCCCCGGAGACTCCATCGGCGATCGTGGTTGGAACTGCTCCCACCCCTGAACAACCTAATGGGAATGTTGATGGCGGTAATTCAGGATGTCCCTGTGAACAAGCGATCGCTCAACAGCAACCAAATCCAGTTAGTAATACAATTTGGGGAACCAATGAAGCTGATCTGTTGACTGCCACGGCTACTGCCAATACTGTGTATGGGTTGCAGGGTAATGATACGATCGTTGGTACTATCGGCAGCGAAAATCTATTTGGAGGAGCCGGAAATGATGAGATTCGGGGTGCTAGGGGTAGAGACTTTATCCGGGGTGGCAGTGGAGAAGATATCCTCTACGGCGGTCGGGGTCGAGATGTAGTAAAAGGTGGTCGAGGTGACGACACTATCTACGGTGGTCGGGGGGCAGATTTCCTCGCTGGAGGAGCCGGGAATGACCGCCTTTACGGTGGTCGGGGTAACGATGTTGTCTCTGGTGGCAAAGGCGACGATCGCCTCTTTGGGGGCTTAGGGGATGACACCCTCTGCGGCTGCGAAGGAGACGATTTCCTCCGGGGCGGTCGGGGTAATGATGTCCTCAACGGCGGCATCGGTAATGATATTCTCATCGGTGGTTTAGGAGATGATCTTCTCACGGGAGGTGCAGGGAGCGATCGCTTCCGGTTAGTAGCTAACGGCGGTTTAGATACCATCACGGACTTTGAAGTAGGAATAGATTTTCTGGAACTAGCCAGAGGTTTACAGCTTTCTGACCTGCAAATTGTCCAAGGTACCGGAGCTACAATAATTGGTTTACAACCGGGAAGTCTTTTTGCTAGCGATCGTCCCTTGGCAGTCCTGTCGGGAATAAATGCCGCAACCCTGACTCCGAATAGCTTCTTGTCAGTTTAGTCAGGGCAGCTTGGCTCCCATCTCTGAATCAACACACGCAAATATTAAGACTGGATATCTAGTAGCCAAAGTAACAGTCTTGCTCACTCTCTGCTGTCTATGATCACAAAAATTAGTGTTGACAAGATTTATGCAGCCTCCAGAATTTAGTTCGATCGCCCACCGTCCTCCTTGGCAACTGCCCGATCGAGCTAGGGTAGCGGTGATGGTAGTGATGAATGTCGAGCATTTTACGTTTGGCAAACTGGGTACAGCTATCCAACCCCACTTAACAAGCTCTCCCGAAATTGCTAACTATGGTTGGCGAGATTATGGAAATCGAGTGGGAATTTGGCGTTTATTTGATCTGTTTGATGAGTTACAAATTCCTGTAACTGGGGCGATCAATGGAGATATTTGTACCTTTTACCCAGAAATTATCCAAGGGATGCAGCAACGCCACTGGGAAATTATGGCGCATGGGATTAATAACAGCACGGGGCATAGTGGGATGCCGGTGGAGCAAGAGCGGGAACTGATCCAGAAAACCCTAGACCTCTTAACCCAAGCTACAGGGAAAAAGCCAAAAGGTTGGCTAACTCCGGGATTCTCTGTTACAGAATCTACAGCGGATCTGCTCTACGATGCAGGAATTGTCTACACTACTGACTGGGTGAATGATGACCAGCCCTTTTGGTATCCCGTGGCTCAGGGGAAAATGTTGGCTATTCCCTATACTCTGGAAGCCAATGATATTACTTTGTGTATAACCGCCCGGTTAACGGGGGCAGAATTTGCTCAGGCGATTATTGATCAATTTGAGCAACTTTGGTTAGAGGGGGCGACTCGACCACGGGTGATGGCGATCGGGCTACATCCTTTTATTGTGGGTCAGCCCCTCCGGTTGAAGTATCTCCGGGAGTGTTTGTTTCATATCAAGGATCGATCGCACACTTGGTTAACCACAGGGCATAAAATTTATCAATGGATGGTAGCAGATCAAGTCGGCAAGTAGTTTACCAAAGAAGCTAAAGACCCTCTAGTCCAAGCACAGGTAAATTATAAATCCTACCCAAGTTAGCCAAAAATTGCAGGAGTAATAATTATGTCTCAAGCTACATCGGAAACCACAGCAACCACAGTTATCAAAATTCCCATCATTGATGCTACCCACGAAAACATTGCTGCCTACGGTCAGATTTTTGGGGATGATGTCGCCAAGCCCGGCTTAGGAATTCCTTTCTACAAAGGTCGAGTCATTGAAGGGGAAAATGTAGATTTTAGCTACCGGGGGCAAGCGGTGATTCGCACTGCCAAAATCATGCCCGGCTATCCGCCCATCCGTTGGCTAGAAAGACACATGGCGATGACCCAGTTATTTATTGGTCTGGGGAGTGAGCCTTTTGTGATGGTGCTTTCACCCCCTACCCATGCTGCGGGCAAAGATGTTCCCGATTTGAGCGAAGTTAAAGCCTTTCGGTTCCCCCCCGGTTATGCTCTGTTAATTCATACCGGGACTTGGCACGATTTCCCCATTGCCTGCGATCGACCCGTAGTCGTCCTCACGGCAAATTCTGATGAGGTAGTCACTGCCCTCGCCTCAATGCAAGGAGCCGAAGAAATGGATCATGGAGATGTATTCAAAATCTCTTTACCCAAGCGGATGGGTTGTGAAATTCATCTCAATATTTAGGTCTGTATAATCACAACTCTCAAGTGATAGCCTTCAAAAATTATTGTAAAGTCTGGATTTGCTCAAGGGTGAGTCCAGTAAGTTGAGCAATCAAATCCACAGAAAGCCCTGATCTCAGCATATTCAAAGCAATTTGCCTAGTAGTTTCTGCTCTACCTTCAGCCTTACCTTCAGCCTTACCTCTAGCCAAACCCTCAGCCTTACCTCTAGCCAAACCCTCAGCCTTACCTCTAGCCAAACCCTCAGCAAACCCTCAGCA